>CALLBC010000201.1 GCA_938001965.1 uncultured Bdellovibrionales bacterium
TAATTTTGTGACATATCTGATTCCAGAATCTATTCCATGCACGCGATAATAGGACCTGGCAAAAAGTATATTTAAATCAACACTATCGGGCTCAATCTTTAGAGCCTTTGACATTGCTGCATATGCCTTTTTATACTCCCCTACTCTAATTAATGCTTTCCCTTTTGTAACATATGCATCGATGTCCTCATTGTACTTCAAGAGTGCTTTATCTGCGTATTTAATTGCTTTTCGCGAGTTTCCTTTTGTTAGCTCTAGCTCAGCAAAACTTCCATAAATTTTATAATGACCTCTTACTTTTTTATGAGTTTTATTAAGTACTTCAAAAGCCTCATTAAATTTATATTTAGTTGTTAAGTATTTTGCTAATTGCGATGCCACCTTCACACTTGATGGGTTTACCTCTAGGGATTTCTCTAATAAATTTACTGCGTCCTCTGATAAGTTTAAATTCCACAAACTTTTAGCGGCCCTTTGAGCAGCTATATCATTTTTTGGATTTACTCGAATGGCCTCTTTATAATAAGCTTGGGCCGCATTATAATCTTCTTGTTCAAAAAATTGATCCCCTTGCGAAATATAACTTTGATCAGATAAATTAACCTTTTCTTCGCCACCAAAATAACTAACATATAAATTCTCCGCTTTTTTATTAAGCGGATCTAATTTATATGATTTATCTATATGAGGCATTGCCGTATTTACGTCTTTTAACCTTAAGTGCGAGTCGGCCAAATAGTAGTTAGCCACACTCAAAACCTTATTATCAACGCGTTTTTTCATAGCTAAGGCTTTGTTAATTTCAGAAATAGACTTCTCATATTGGCTAAAAAATGTATTTCTCATTGCGCCAACGTATATCAATGCTTTTTTGTTTTTAGAGTTATTTTTAATAATACTTTTAAACCGATCAATGGCCTGATCTTCTTGATTCAAGTTAAAATATGTAACAGCAGATAAATACGGTGTAGCAAGCCAGGTGGGCCATAGGCCTTCAAGCATGGACACATACTCAAGCGATTCATTGAATTTTTGTTTAGAAACTAAAATTTCAGACTTCAAATAATAAGAAATTGTTGGAGGAAAATCGGAGTCTCCGTACTGTTTAATTATTGAATCAATATTTTTCTCAGCCTTAGCCTTATATCCATTAAGCATTAAGTAAATATTGTTACAATTTTCATAGTTTAAAGTTGTTGAATCATATTTTTTAGCTATGCCCGTTAGTTTTGTAACGATCTTTAAATTCTCTATATTTTTTTTGCTATAAGGCCATAAGTTATAATAGGAAACACATAATAAAGAATACAAGTCCTCGTATGTTGGGTCTGCCTCTAAAACTTTTACAAATTGCTTTTGAGCATTTATATATCCCTCAAATGTATCGGTAAGAAAGTATTTTATCCCAAGGTCTGCTTCTTTTTTTACAACCTCAGGCCTAAGCTCTACTTTATTTTCTGGGTATATAAATCGTATATCACCACTTGCACTCTTTGATCCTTGATCTAAATATAAATATGCACCCAGACAGCCAATAGCAATCAGCAAAACCTTCTTTAAAAAGCCGCCTCCTCTTTTTTTATTTTTTACTGGTGTTTTTTTCGAATTATGTTTTTTATCTTTAGGCTCTTTTTTTGGTTTTACTTTAGAAAAATCATAATTTTGACTTTTATCAATAATTTTTGATTTATTTTTTACTGGCTTTTTTGGGCTATTGTTTTTATCAACGTTTAAGAATTTTTTTCTTTTATTTTTTGGCTGCTCTATTGGCTTTGGTGTCTCAGGTAATGTTGGCAGCTCTGGAAGGTCTTTTTGAGTTGTACTACTAACTTTTGTTGTACTTACATCAACATCCCAATTAGTTTCATCATCGTCAAATGAATCTACTTTACTTAAGTTTGTTAATAAAAAATCGTAAAACTCGCTGTTATGGCTTATTGGTCTCCAGGCTCCCCCTGGATAACTAGAAATACTTTCAGTCCCATCAAAATCACCATTATTAATTTGCAACATTACTTCACGGGTTGATAAAGGACCTTGGATTTTTCCCTTACTTGATCTAATCAGCCATTGCGCAGTTTTTTTACTCATAACACTCTAATGTTATTCGATTCTTTTGATGGAAGCACCTAATTTTGTTAACTTATTTTCTAATTTCTCATATCCACGATCTAAGTGATAAATTCTATTAACTACAGTCTCTCCCTTAGCCACAAGTCCAGCTAAAATTAAGCATGCACTTGCTCTAAGATCTGTAGCCATTACCGGAGCACCAGTAAGTTGGTTTTTATTCCCACGCACTACACAAACTCTCGCCTTCATAGATATATCTGCATTTAAACGCAATAGCTCTTGTACATGCATAAATCTATTTTCAAATATTGTTTCAGTGACGATACTTGAGCCCTGAGCTTGGGTCATTAGGGCCATGAACTGTGCCTGTAAATCCGTTGGAAAACCAGGGTGTGGGGTTGTTGTTACATCGACAGCCTTCCAGCTATTGGTTTCATTCACACTTACAAAGTTCTCGCCAACTTCAATTGAAAATCCAGACTCACGCATTTTAGAAATTAAAGCCTCTATGTCTTTAGGGTTACAATTTGTTACTTTAACCGAACCCCCAGTTATAGCCCCAGCAATTAATAAGGTTCCCGCTTCAATTCTGTCCGCAATGATATGATGCTCTGAAGGAGACAAGCTTTTAACTCCCTCAATGGTTATAATTCCAGTGCCTGCGCCGCTAATTTTTGCGCCCATTTTTACTAGGTATGCAGCCAAATCAACTATCTCAGGTTCTTTCGCAGCATTTTCAATGGTCGTCGTTCCCTCGGCAAGAACAGCTGCCATTAGTACATTCTCTGTTGCGCCCACAGAAGGCATATCAAAAATTATTTGTGTTCCCCTTAAACCGGAGGTTTTTGAAACAACATACCCTGAAGTGACTTCACTTTCTGCACCCAATTGCTCAATTGCATTTAAGTGATAATCAATTGGGCGACTACCTATTGCACAACCGCCCGGAAGACTAACTCTTGCTTGTTTATGCCTTGCCAATAATGGGCCTAAACATAAAATGCTTGCTCTCATTTTTCTTACAAGATCGTAATGAGCCTCAAAGGTTTTTAATGGCTTAACAACTATCTTTAAAGTGTTTTCATTAAAGCTTGTCTCACAACCAAAAGACTCAAGTAAGTCCCTTGTTGATTTAATATCCATTAAGTCTGGAACATTGTGAAAAATATGTTCACCATCAGCCAATAAGGTTGAGAATAAAATTGGCAACGCAGCATTTTTAGCTCCGCCAGTGGCTACTTCGCCATTTAATTTGTTGCCGCCATTAATTACCATTTTTTGCATTTTATTCTCCAGTCTTATTTATTGCTTTCATAAACCTTGGCAATCCAGAGTAATCTTTATGTAGTGATAGATCCATAAAAAAATTAGTTTGTTTAAATAATTCTTCCACTTTTTCAGACTGCTTATCTCCAAACTCCATCAAGTATAAACCACTAGGCTTAAGCCATGACGCCGCCCTTTCTGTCCAACTTATAATATCTTCTAACCCATGGTGATTTGAAAAAAGAGCAATACTTGGTTCATATTTTTTAACATTTTCTTCAACAAATCCACCTTCAGGATCAATATATGGAGGATTAGCTAAAATTAAATCAAACTGGTTAGTATACTTTTCTATAGATAGGTCTTTAATATCACCAAGAATAAAATCAACCTTACCGCTCAAGCCAAGCTTTTCACAATTTATTTTTGCCACTTCTAATGCATCTTTACTAATATCCATAGCCACTAAGGATGCGGCCCCCAGCTCTTTCAATACGCTTTGACCAAGACATCCCGAGCCAACACCCATGTCTAAAATCTTTATATTTTCCTTTCCAGAACACCATTTCAGCGCCTCTTCAGCCAATAGCTCAGTTTCAGGCCTTGGAATTAAAACACTTTTATTTACAAGAAATTTAGATTTATAGAAGTATTTATAACCAACTATATAGGCAACTGGCTCACCAACAGAGCGTCTTTGTATTTTTTTATTTAATTGCTCCTGATCGGCAATACTAACCTCAAGATCTTCTCTTGTTATTAACTCATGTAGTTCTAAATTTAAGTGATCTGTAAACAGTAGCTTTGCATCTAAGCCAGCTGACTCAATATTATTTTTTTTTAAGATCACCGTAGCTTCATTAAGTAGCGATTTTAAAGTCATTGTGTTTGGTTTTTTAATGCTTCAGCTTGAAAGTGAGCAACGATAGGCTCCAATATTACTTCAACTTTCCCACCCATAATATCGTTGATGGCATGAGTGGTGAAACCTATACGGTGATCCGTAATTCTTGATTGTGGAAAATTATAGGTTCTAATTCTTTCAGATCTATCACCTGTTCCTATTTGAGAAAGCCTGTCATCAGAAGCATCTTTCATCTTCTTTTCTTCAGCAATAGCATGTAACCTTGAATACAATACTTTCATGGCCTGTTCTCGGTTTGATTGTTGGGATTTACCATCTTGGCAAGTAACAACCAACCCTGACGGAAGATGGGTAATTCTTACCGCCGAATCAGTTGTGTTTACTGACTGCCCACCATTTCCACTGGATCTGTATGTATCGATCCTAAGATCATTCGGGTTAATTTTAATTTTAACATCATCAACCTCAGGGATTACAGCTACTGTAATTGTTGAGGTGTGTACGCGCCCTTGTGACTCTGTTTTTGGAACCCTCTGAACTCTATGCACTCCACTTTCAAACTTCATTTTACTATAAACTTTGTCTCCTGAAATACTAGCAATAATTTCTTTGAAACCACCAGCGTTGCCGGGAGATGTTGAAATTAGTTGTAACTTCCACTTTTGGTTTGAAGCAAAAAAAGAATAAGCTCTAAATAGTTCTTCCGCGAATAAGCTGGCTTCATCCCCGCCGGCCCCAGCACGAAGCTCTAAAATAATATTTTTATTGTCATTTGGGTCTTTTGGTAAAAGGAGAATCTTTAAGCTTTCTTCAATCGCATTGGCTTTAGCATTAAGCTCATTGAGCTCTTCCTTCGCCATAGCACGCATTTCTTCATCTTTTTCTGTATCTAGCATTTCAAGGCTTGATTTAATGCCTTCTTTGCAACTTTTATACTCTTTATAACTAAGTACGATTTCTTCAACCTCAGCTATTTCTTTCATTAAGTCTGTATATTGCTTTGGGTCCGCTGTGATTTGCGGATCCTGTAACTTCATTTGTAAGTGTTCGTAATTACTTTCTACTTCTTCTAATTTTTTAAACATGTTCAACCTCTATAAATATAAAAACAATTTAGACAAGATAATTTATCTTATTGTAACTATACTCATAGCTAATTAGACATGGAAGTCATGAACTCTTCGTTGCTCTTAGCATTTTTCAACTTATCTAATAAGAACTCCATACTATCCACAACATTCATTGGCGCCAGTACTTTTCTTAATATCCATAAACGGTTTAAGTCTTTTTTATCAATCAATAAATCTTCTTTTCTGGTTCCAGATTTATTAATATCCATACAAGGGAATGTTCTTTTTTCCATTAGCTTACGATCTAAGTGAATCTCAGCATTACCTGTACCTTTAAATTCCTCAAAAATTACCTCATCCATTCTTGAACCAGTATCAATAAGGGCCGTGGCAATAATTGTTAAACTTCCGCCTTCTTCAATATTTCTGGCAGCACCAAAAAATCGCTTTGGCTTATGTAGTGCATTTGAATCAACACCACCTGATAAAATCTTACCAGAAGGTGGAACCACTGTGTTGTAAGCTCTTGCAAGCCTAGTAATTGAATCCAATAAAATTACAACATCATGCTTTTGCTCAACTAAACGCTTAGCTTTTTCAATTACCATTTCAGCAACTTGTACATGTCGAGTTGGTGGTTCATCAAAGGTTGAACTTACAACCTCGCCATCAACATTTCTGGACATATCAGTCACTTCCTCAGGTCTTTCATCAATTAATAAAACAATGAGTTTAATTTCAGGATGGTTTTCGGCAATAGACTTTGCAATATTTTGCATAATTACAGTCTTACCTGTTCTTGGTGGCGCAACAATAAGAGCTCTCTGGCCTTTACCTAGTGGTGCCATTAGATCAATCACACGAGTTGTATATTCATTTGGCTTATGCTCTAAAATTAAACGCTCTTCTGGGTACAAAGGAGTTAAGTTATCAAATAATACCTTATCTTTACTTTGCTCCGGTGGTGCATGATTTAAAGTTTCTAATTTAAGTAGTGCGAAATATCTCTCATTATCTTTTGGCGGCCGAACAGTTCCCGAGATAGTATCACCGGTTCTTAAACCCATTCTTCTAATTTGTGATGGACTCACATAAATATCATCCGGGCCCGGTAAATAATTATAATCTGGAGACCTTAGAAAACCGTAACCGTCTGGAAGAATTTCCAAACAACCACTACCAAAAATATCGCCTAGCATTGCCGCACGCTTTAATACGTTAAACACTAAGTCTTGGCGTCTCATTCCGGCTGCGTTTTCAATTTTTAATTTTATTCCAAGATCTAGTAACTCTTGGATGTTTTTAGATTTTAGATTTTTTGAGTTTAAACTGTTTTTTTCTTCATCTGTTAAGTTGATATCACTTAAGTCGATTTCAATTTCTGGCTCATCATTATCATGTCTTCCAGAGTTCCCAGTGTTTCCATTCCCATTGCGGTAGTTTCTGTTTTTTCCACCTTTCCCACGGTTATTAGAACGCCTAAAGTCTGACTTAGACCCTCCACTACGGCCTCTACCCTCAAATTTAACCTCTTTATATCCTGCCTTTTTCTCTTTTGGAGCCGCAGCCTTTTCTTCTGTTTTAGCTTCTGCAGCTTTTACAGGCTCCTTTTTTTCAACAGGGGCTTCTGCCTTTGGCTCTGCAGCAGCTTTTGTTTTTGCAGTTGCTTTGGCCGTTGTTTTTTTTGTTGTTTTCTTCTTTGTTGCTTTCTTTTTTGCTGGAGCAGCATCATCAGCTTTCGCCATTACTATAACCTCTTGATATTATTTATATTTAATTTTCCTTGGGATTTATTTAGGTATAACTTAGGCTCGAATCAAAATTATTACTCTTTATATTAAAGTAAAACCTTTGTTATGAGCCCATAGTGCTTGATTTTAGACCCAATAGCAAGACTTTAATCTGGAAACAGAATTTATTCATCAAAGCTCCATTTTTAGTGCCTCAGGCCGAAACAAAATTCCTAAAAAACTGTAAATATTATGACTCTTTTCCCGAAAACTTCTTAAAATTGTTAATATTTCTTAATTTTTGAGCCTCAAATCCGATAAATCCTTTGTAAGTTTAATTATATTTTTACCAGCTAGATTATGAATAGCCCAGAATCAGGAGAGTTTTTTATGGATTTAAACAGCACAGAAGTAGCGCCAAGAGTAGTGCTTAGCCTTCCTATTTTATTTAGAAAAACCTATGGTCGTCGCGATGAAAACGGCCTATTAAAAAATATTAGCTTAACTGGCGCTCTATTAGAGTCTACAAACCAAAACTATATGCCTAATGACAAACTAATTTTCCAAATGCATGTTAGTGGTCGCGAACGAAATATAAACGCTAAAATTATTTGGAAAGGCACTAATGGCTATGGTGTACAGTTTTTACCGTTCAACAAAGCGGATGTTCAGTTAATTGATGATTTAATTTATTTTGTAAATGTTAAAAAAGAGAGTAAAAAAGATTTACTTTCTTCAATATTTAAAAAAGTTAGCTAGGCTTAGAGTTAAAATTAAACTACCAGCTATATCATATCGCCCTAACGTAAACTTCATTCACTAAGGCCTATAATAAAAAAAAGCCACTTAAAAAGTGGCTTTTTTTCTTACTCAATTTGTGTGGTTGAGGTATTAAAATCAATGGCTCGTCTTGATCTTTTCTTTCTGTATATTATGAACAGTAGTACAGCCGCTAACAAACCTATAGCTAGTGCCCCAAGCATCATTTTTTGATCTTTATCCGCAGTGGAAGCTATTTTCTTTGCTTTACGCTTTAAATTCTTTTTCTTCTTCGCCATTACCGGTGGAGGTGGCGGCACATTCACTCTCGGCGGTGGTGGAGGCGGCGCTACTTTAGCAACTGGCGGAGGCGGTGGTGCCTGCTCAATTGGTGGCGGAGGCGGCGGTAAATCTTGCTCAAATGCATCTGCCGGTGGCGGTGGTGGTATATCATTTTTTGCTACTACTGGTGGTGGAGGTGGTATATTTTCTTCAATTGGTGGTGGAGGTGGAGCATTAAACTCCTCCTCTACTGGTGGTTGATTTTGATTATTATTATAATCATTTTGCGCAAGTGACGTAGCCACTGCTGGCCCACCTTCTGACCAATACCTTAACTCATAGCTATCTTCCACATTCCCTTTAGAAGACACTGATGGGTTTGTTGCCCAAATTTCTTTCCAGCTCTGAGAGTGACCTAATAAGTTTTTTGAAACCGTTCTAATATTTTCCCCAGCCTGTATAGTATATATCTGTGGAGATAAATTTAAGTCTTCATAGTAAGTAAGTAACGAGTCACTGTCATTGGGTCTCTGAGGTGAGTTATAATAAACTTTATCACCTACTTTTACCCCACGACGAGCTAAAGTTGTATTTACTTTATATATATCTGCCTCTCTATCATCGCCATAAATTTTTTGGCTAATACTTGATACTGAGTCACCATCCCTAACAATATATATGGCGTTTGCTAAAATTCCATTTTTATTAAATGGTGCTGGCTTAACCTTTTGCACCGGAACCCAACTCTTTTTAGGTGCATCATCATAATAAACATCATTTGATGCTGTTTCTACAGGATAGCTTTCTTCAGGCGGAGACTCCGGAACAACCTCATTATTCTCAGCTATAGTTTCTTCTTCAGTGATTGTATTGGCAGCAATCTCTTCAGCAGGTTCGTCTTCAAACTCAAAATCATCTGCAGGGTTATTTGTATCTGCAAATGAATCAGCCTCATCAAGTAACTCTTCATCTGTTACATCTTCAATGGCATCACTAGCATCAGCTAATGAAGTATCATCCTCATCACCAAAACCCTCTTCAAGGTCTGCATCAAAGTCACCGACCTTCTCGCCTTCATCAAACAGGTTTTCATCAGCGGCATCATCTAATTCAGCCACGTCTGCATCTTCATCTGTTAGTGGGTCATAGTCTTCATCTTCGCCAAAGTCCTCATCTGCTTCAGTCACTTCCTGTGCTGATTCATCTGATCCCGAGCCTAAAAATGAACACGAAATAATACTTGTCGACAAAAAACAAGATAATAAGATTGTTAAAAATAACTTCATCATAACTGCAATCCTTTGCATAAGTTTATGAGATAACTCATCAAGATCTATTAAAACATATGCAAAGTTGTCTGAGAACGAATATATGCAAAAGCAAGTCCATAGGCTTAACTAATTCTTATTCTTTCAAAGAGACTGGACTAAAGTAATATATTAATTTAACAATTTTTAACATAAATTAAGCATTATGAAGTACTTAGCAATATTATCACTATTATTTTTCTCGTCCTGTAAATCATCAAACACGGATGACAATACTTTAATAATTAAAAATAAAAAGCTGAATATAGAAATTGCAGATACAAATAAAAAAAGAGAACAAGGCTTAATGAACAGAGCAAGCCTACCAAAAGATGATGCCATGCTTTTTATATTTGATCGCGAATCTGTTTTAAGCTTTTGGATGAAAAACACCCTAATACCACTTAGTATTGCTTATATTAATAAGGACTGTGCAATTATTGATATTCAGCAAATGCAACCAGCCGACAAAAATGACTTAAACCCCAAGACCTACCCAAGCAAAGCTCCAGCTCTTTACGCACTAGAAACTAATATTAATTGGTATAAAAATAATAATATTAAGGTGGGTGACAAAATTACTATTGATTCAAAAAAGGTAAATATTTGTAACTTAAAAAAATAGTTTAACTCCGCCCATAATTCCTTGAGACTCTTTTCGACTAAGCACTGAGCTGTTTTGATATTCTAAAATTTCGAGTACATGCGAACCAAATAACCTAAAGTAGTTATAGTCTAAAAATACTCTGATTTCATGACGACGCCCAGACCTTCGTAGTGATATATCCTTCTCTGTGTTTTCTTCTGTGTGCGTTAAATGGTACGAGGCCCCAATTGTATCTATAAAATACAACATCAACTCGCCACCCCATATATAGTTATTTACATTTTTTAATACACCGGCATCTATTTCTTTAGTTTTATTTACTCCATAAAATAAACTCAAGTGAGTTGTTTGCTGTGAACTCCCCACTAAGCGAAGAGATAAAGCCACATCACCCAAGTTTTCCTTAGAGTTCTCCGTTAAATAAAAATTTCCTACCACACCCAAGAATCTTGCATAGGCAGTTATACTGGCCCTATAAACTTCATATCTTGAATCCGCACCATCAATATCTAAATTTAAGTTTCCATACTCTAAACCAAATGAGAATTCATATTTTTGATTTTCTTTAAAGTTTTTAGGGAGAACATTTACAATGGGTGCTACTTTCTTTTTACTGCTAGATTTTTTATTTGAGAAAACATCTTTAACTGACCAACGTTTAGATTTTTTTTCTTTTGATAAAAATTTTAAATGATCCTCAATTAAATAAGGCGCCGCAAAGCTATAGGCCGGGATTAAATATATTATAATTATTAGAATGTACTTCATAAATAATAGAGTACCATTATTTAATTTTAAGTTAACTCTTTTAAAACTCTCCTGACTCTAAGGCCAGTGCCAAACCAAAACGAACCCCTTGGCAGGAAACTGAAAAGCCATTTAAATTAAAATATTCACAAATATTTTTTAAAATACTGATACCACAAGGCAAAACATCGGCCCGATCAGGATGTATTCCCTTTAATTTTTTTCTGCTTTCTAAATCCATTTTTGATAATTTTTCACGCATAATCTTGAGCTCATCTAAAGAAATAAAATAAGACTCAACTTTTTTTACATCAAACTCAATTTCTTGCAGAATACACGACAATGTAGTTGGGGTTCCTGCAACAGCAATAGCTTTATTAATTTCTGGTAGTTTATTTTTATGCTTCTCTATTTCTTTTAAAATATAATTATCAATTTTCATTAAGCAATCGCTGGACACTGTATCTAGAGCATTATGAATCTCTGCCAACCTTACACTACCAATATCTAAACTAAAACCTTTAATCTCATTATTGTTTATTCCAATAATCTCAGTGGATCCACCACCAACATCAATAACAGAAACATTCTCATCTTCTTTATTAACAGAACCTTTATAAGTTAACTGTGCCTCTAATTGACCAGAAATTATTTGAATAGGTATGGAGTACTTTTTACCCAACTCAATAAATTCGTCTTTATTTTTTACATCTCGCGCAGCACTTGTGGATACGGCCTGAACAATATCTACATCATAGTCATCAATTATTTTTTTATAATCAGAAAAACAAGCCTCCGCCCTTTTCAAAGCGTCCGGATGAAATGATCTACTTTTATGAACGCCTTGACCAAGCCGAGTGACTCTTTGCTCGTCATGAATTACTTTTAGTATCTTCGAATTCTCAACCTCTGCTATAAGTAACAAAAAACTATTCGACCCTAAATCAAGCGCGGCTATTCTCATTTTAACTTTTCTTTAAGAAGTTTATTTATCATCTCCGGATTAGCCTGTCCCTTGGATGCCTTCATAATTTGCCCCACAAAGTAACCAAAGAGCTTATCTTTACCAGCCTTATACTGTTCAACTTGGTTAGGGCTTGCTGCAATAACGTCATCAACCATTTTTTCAATGGCACCAGAATCTGATATTTGCACTAAACCTTGTTCTTTAACAATTACATCAGGGTTTTTGTCTTCTGTTAGCATTATACCAAAAACTTTTTTTGCAATTTTTCCAGAAATGACTTTTCCATCAATTAATTTAATTAACTCTGCTAAGCGGCTCGATGAAATTGGAGATTTCTCAATACTTAACTTCTTATCATTAAGCTCTCTCTGTAGCTCAACCATAACCCAGTTAGATGCTGACTTTGCATTTCCGCTCTCCTTAGCCACATCCTCAAAATATTCTGCCAAAGCTTTTTCTTGAGTTAAAACTAATGCGTCATATTTTGGAATTTTATATTCTGACTGGAATCTTTCAGCCATATCTTTTGGCAGTTCTGGAAGCGTACTTTTAACACGATCAATCCACTCTTCAGAAATAATTACTGGTAATAAATCTGGATCTGGAAAAAACCTATAATCATGAGCTTGTTCTTTTTTTCTCATCGAATAAGTTTTATTTTTAGTCGAATCAAATAGCCTTGTCTCTTGAAAGATTTCACCACCAGACTCTATAACTTCAATTTGTCGGCTTATTTCATATTCAATAGCCTTCTCAACAAAACGAAAAGAATTAATATTTTTAATTTCAACTCGAGTCCCATATTCTGTTGCATCTTTCTTCATAACACTTACGTTACAATCACAGCGCAACGACCCCTCTTCTAGATTGCCGTCACAAACATCTAAATACTTTAAAATTTGACGAATTGTCCTGGCATACTCTGCCGCATGGGCTGGAGATTTGATGTCTGGCTCAGAAACAATCTCTAGTAAAGGTATTCCAGCTCTGTTTAAGTTAATCAAACTATAATCACCATGGTGAGTTGATTTACCAGCATCTTCTTCCATATGTGCACGGGTAATTCCCACTCTTACTTTTTCGTCATCAACATAAAATTCTACAAACCCACCTTCACATATTGGTTCATCAAACTGTGAGATTTGATACCCTTTTGGAAGGTCCGGGTAAAAATAGTTTTTTCTAGAGAAAACAGACTTTCTTCTTATTTCAGAATTTAAAGCTAAGCCCGTCTTAATAGAGTTTTCAATAGCCATTTTATTTACAACCGGAAGAGCTCCAGGCATCCCCAGTGAAACTGGAGATATGTTCTGATTATCTCCTTTTCCAAACTCTGTAGAGTCATTGCAAAATATTTTACTTTTAGTATTTAACTGCGCATGTATTTCTAATCCAATTACTGGCTTCCAATCATTAAACATTAGCTGGCTTCTCCTTGAAAGAAATAAGCTGCTCCATTTGGTGCGCAACTTGTAATAACTTTGATTCATTAAATGCCGAAGCTGTTAACTGTACTCCAATTGGCAGTTTATCTTTTGATAAGGTTACTGGCAAACTCAGTCCAGGTAGTCCCGCTAAGTTTGTTGAAGTTGTAAAGATATCGTTTTTATACATTGTAATTGGATCCGATATTCTGTCGCCAATCTTGAACGCCGGCGTAGTTGTAACCGGGCTTAAAATAATGTCACAGTCTTTAAATGACTTTTCAAAGTCTTGCTTTAATAAACTCCTCACCTGACAAGCTTTTTTGTAATAGGCATCATAATAACCACTGGACAGAGTAAACGTTCCCAATGATATTCTTCTTTTAACTTCAGTACCAAAACCTTCACCACGATTTCGACAATAAAAATCTATTAGGTCAGCCGCTGGCTTATCATCAAAGTTGGCTCGGTAACCAAACCTAACACCGTCATACCTAGCCAAATTACTGGAGGCTTCACTAGTTGCAATAATATAGTATATGGGGACTGAATATTTAGTATGTGGAATACTTACTTCAACAAACTCACAACCCATTTCCTTTAAAGCATCTTTTGCAATGTCGATCGACTTCTTTACGTCTTCATCAAGCCCACCCTCAAAATACTCTTTCGGTAATCCCACTTTTATTTTTTCAACTTTATCATTTAACTTTGTTGACCAGGGTAAGACTTCCTTGCTGGATGTTGTGGAGTCAAATTCGTCATGCCCACAAATGGATTCTAATACAAGTGTGGAGTCTTCAATAGTTCTAGAAAATGGGCCTGCTTGATCTAGGCTAGAAGCAAAGGCAACAATTCCATACCTGCTCACTCGCCCATATGTTGGCTTAATCCCAACAACACCACAAAAGCTTGCCGGCTGTCTAATCGATCCACCTGTATCTGTGCCAATTGAAATTGGCGCCATTCTTGCGGCCACCGCAACAGCGGAACCACCACTAGAGCCCCCTGGTACATACTCAGTGTCCCATGGGTTTTTACAAGCTCCAAAATAGGAAGTCTCATTACTCGATCCCATGGCAAATTCATCTTGATTACATTTGCCAATAATAATTGCGCCACTAGCTTCAAGTTTATTAACTACAGTAGCTGAGTATGGTGGAATAAAATTTTCCAGCATTTTAGACCCGGCCGTTGTTTTAAGGTCTTTTGTGCAAAGCATATCTTTGATAGCAACAGGCACACCACCCAGTGCACCAATATTTTTGCCCGATGAAACTTTATCATCCACCTTTTGCGCTTGCTCCATAGCCTTATCGTTTAATGAAATAAACGAGTTTAACTCTTTATCTTTAGCAGATATTTGGTCTAAAAAGGATTGCATTACTTCTGTGGCTTTAAACTTTTTACTTAAAATACCACTATGAATTTCTTTGGCTGTTAAATTAATTATATCTGACATGTTTTCTCCTACACTACCGGTGGAACCTGAAACAGATTACCTTTTACTTGTGGCGCAACTGATAGTGCGTCGCTGGCATTTTCCCAATCATTAGGAATATCTTCCCTGTGAGGGTTAACAATTTCTGTGGGGGTTACTAATGGAATTACGCCCTCAGTATTTATTTCGTTTAATTCTTCAAAGTATTCAAGAATTGAGGACATTTGTGCTTTAAATTGAGCTTTTTCTTCATCACTTAAGCTTAAGCGAGCTAAAGTGGCCACATTTTCAATATCCATAATTTCTCCATTGATTTTAAATTCTTAAAGAATCCCTCTGTTTCTATATCTAAATAATATAGTGATATATGGATAAACCCTTCCGCTAATTTTGTCCACTTTCTGTAGCATTTTTTTGACTAAAGATCTGTAATCACTTCCGTTGCCTAAAAGCTCTGTTATTAACGCAAACCCCAAATTTCATCAATAATCATTCTTATCCCTTGGAGCCAATTCTTATTTTTGTATATACTCTCAGGGAAAGGGGCCAAAATAGAAGCATGTCAATTAAACAAGAATATAAAAAGCTAAAAGAGCTAATCAACCAACATATCTATAATTACCACACTCTAGATAAGCCAACGATTAGTGACTTAAAGTATGACAAACTTTTTGATCAATTATTAATGATTGAAGAGGAAAACCCAAGCTTAGTTACTCCAGATTCACCGTCCCAAAGAGCAGGCAGTGCACCCTTAGATAAATTTAAAAAGGCTAAGCACAGAATGCCGATGCTGTCTTTACAAAATAGCTACTCACCAGACGACATACATGCTTTTGATGAAAGAATTAAAAAATTTTTAGGCTCCGACAAGCCCGTGAGCTATATGTGTGAACCTAAACTTGATGGGCTTGCATTAGAGCTCGTCTATGAAAAAGGAATACTTACACAGGCACTGACTAGAGGAGATGGTGTAACCGGCGAAGACGTAACACTAAATGTTAAAACGATAAAGTCTATTCCGCTCAAACTAAGTTCACCCAAACCACCAGAAATTTTTGAAATTCGCGGGGAAGTTGTAATGCATAAAAATGACTTCTTAAAACTAAACGAAAAACAACTTGCAGAAGGACATGAAACTTTTGCAAACCCCAGGAATGCTGCTGCAGGAACTTTGCGTCAGCTAGATTCAAAAGTGGCTGCTAGTCGCCCCCTTAAATTTTATGGATATGCTCCTGGGTTTCTAGAAAATATTAAATTCAAAAATCACCAATCTTTTCTAAAAAAAGCTGACGCATTTAAAGTGCCAAACTTATTAAATTATAAGATAAAAAAATCACCCTTGCTTCGATTTTGTAAAAGTGCAGAGGAAATTGTTCAGCACTATTACTTTATTGAAAGTATTCGCGAACAACTAGATTTTGAAATTGACGGTATGGTTATTAAGGTGGACGACTATCAACTTCAAGAGGAGCTTGGGTTTATCGCGCGAAGTCCTCGCTGGGCTTCTGCCGCAAAATATAAGCCCTCCCAAGAGACCACCCTTATTAATGAAATTATTATTCAAGTGGGAAGAACTGGCGCCCTAACTCCTGTTGCTATAATGGAGCCAGTTAAAGTAGGCGGAGTTACCATTACTCATGCCACACTTCACAATGAAAGCGAAATTGAACGAAAGGATGTTCGAATTGGCGACACTGTTGTTGTGCAAAGAGCTGGCGATGTTATCCCAGAGGTTGTTGAGGTCGTTACTAAAAAAAGGCCAAAAACTAGCAAGCCTTTTAAATTTCCGAAGAAATGTCCAGTATGTAAAACTAATGCCGTAAAAAGTGAGGACGAGGCCGTATACAGGTGCTCCAACAATGTTTGTCCTGCTATTATTAAAGAGTCTCTTAAGCACTTTGTATCAAAAAAAGCTATGAACATTGATAAGCTTGGTGAAAAAATTATTGAGTCTTTTTGGGATGCAAAATTAATTAGTAATTATTCTGATATTTATTTACTTTCAAAAGAACAAATCTTAACTCTTGATCGCCAAGGTGAAAAATCTGCAGATAATATTATAAAAAGCATTGATAATAGCCGTAACCCTGATTTAGCTAAATTTATTTATTCACTAGGTATTCGTTTTGTTGGCGAGCAAACGGCCAAGTCATTAGCTAAGTATTATGGAAACATACAAGACTTTTTAAATGCCAAAGAAGATGACTTACTTCAAATTAGTGACATTGGCCCTAAAGTCACCACCTCAATTAGCAATTCACTTAAGAACCAAAAGTTTGTGGCTGAAATTAACAAAATAATAAATAATGGTGTTAAAATTAAATCTGTCAGCAGTAAGAACACTAGTAAAAAGCTCGCTGGGCTCAAAATTGTTGTTACTGGAAGTTTTGAAAACCTTGGTCGCAATGAAATTAAAAATATGATTGAGCTCTCTGGGGGGAGCTCACCCTCATCTGTTAGTAAAAATACTGACTATGTTCTTGCTGGAGAAGCCGCAGGCTCTAAGCTTGAAAAGGCTGAGAAACTAAATGTTCCAGTATTAGATTGGGAAAAGTTTGAAGCCCTGTTAAAAGGGTAAAAAAAAATCCCCAAGCAATCGCTCAGGGACATTAACCTGGAATAAGCATAGCTTATCTGTAAGGCAAATTAGATATGATCTATAATAATATCTCTGTCCATAACCGTTTTACGGCCATCAGACTTTGCACTTGCAATACCTTTATCACATAATTTTTGGACAGCAGCGCTTAAAACTGTAACTGTTTCTGAAGAAGTGTTACACCCACCATTTTCTTTAATATATTTTTTAACTTTACTTGTTACTACTAAAACATCAGCCATTTGAGCCTCCTAATCAATTTGGTAGAGCCTAACTCAAATGATTTGATTCTCAAATATAAATTAACCGGGTTTAAGCCCTGCGTTGCTCGGTTGGTGCGGCGAGTAAAATCGAATTCTAAATTATTTCACTCACTTAAGATTAACTTATTTTTAATTAAAATTTATTTTTTTTTGCTTATTTTTAATGCTTGATCTGCATTTACCCAAAAACCCATAAAAAGCCCATTAGTGGGGCTTAAATTGGTCCTCGCTAAAGTACATTAGCTCGGCCTCGCGGCCCCCCTCTTCGTTGGGCTTTATCCAAACAAATGACATTTTTCCAACTTTTTTTGTACACTCAACATCTAAAAATGCTGGAGACCACGTCCCACTATTTAAATGCTCAATAGGCCCAATCATTTGGTGAAGGGCAATATGAGTATGCCCATAAACAATTCGGCTCACTCCAGCTATTAGACCCTGAGCACTTAGCGTTCTTTCATGTGGCTCTTTAAAGTCATGAACATTTGAAACAACAGACTTCGAATAAAACATAAAAAACGGACCAAATATTAACATTGGTATAAAAGTCCAAAACAGTGAAATATCATAAACCGTTTCTACAAATAAAAAGATTTGAAATATTAACACTAAGCCCATGAGTAATAAAAATGCCCTGTCTAACCAAAGTTCTTTTGCAATTAAGATCGGGTTGCTCGAAGCTGGATCAATAAAAAGCTCCTTTAACTCACGAACCATTCTTGGAGTAGCATTAGCTTTTTTTGCAATATAACTATAATTATCTTCCACATTAAAAGGATCTCTTACCCTAGGACGCAAACGATTAATAAATGATTTAATTAAAATTGTCACAGACCCCCAAAACCACGAAAACACTAATAAGGGTTGGGCCCTCAGCATATACTTAATAAAAAACTTAACATACTCACTAGCTGACATTAAATAGTTGCGGTCATCATGTGGATTAAAAAATCCCATTCCGTTTATCATGTATCTTGTTGCCATATTCCCAAATGGGACCTTTACTTCAATTAAGTTAAACCTTCTAATAAAAGGGGCTGTTGGGTCCTCAATAACGCAATAAGGATCATACTGGTTACCATGTTCAACAAGAGTGTCTTGATTGCTTATGTAAAACCAATCATTAAAGCGTAAATTTTCATTGAATTCTTCAGGCAAAGCCAAGTGCTTTAAAAAAGCCCTCTTTACATCTGGGAAATGCATCTCAAGGTCATGATTACCAATTACAATAATTACTTTATTGTCTCTTAGTATAAACTCCCTAAGTGATGTTACCCACTTTTTATGAAAGCTCAATATGTGATTCATTTTGAAAACTGACTTTGCTTGTTGCGGGTTTAACCCTCTTCTTTTTTCAAGCCATGAAATTTTAAAAATTGGATGCTGTGGTATAGCTGTTACACTATCAAAATCAAAAATATCACCATTTAAAATCAGCTCTACAGGATCGCCTCCGGACTCTTTTTCAAGCTCTAAGAGAAACTTCGAGAAATCTTCATCAAAAAAGAACTCTTTGGTTTTATACTTTTTCCATAATGGGTGTTTTTTATTTTCTGGCTCAGCCTCACAGAGGTGAAGATCAGAAATTATCGCCGTGTAGCTCGCCTTGGTGAAGTCCTTCATAGTCCCTATATTAAACCTAAAAATATTTTTTTGCTATCTGTAATTAGTCTCTAAGTGCTTATCTAAACTTAAGTTTATTCCTAATTGCCTTGGTTGGATTTTTTAGACAGCAGAGTACTTTTTAGTCAGTCAAACAAACGCTGCTTTCCCCTCACGTGGCACTATAATTGCTTATTTATCTAGTATGGTTCGGTTAGTTATTATTTTTATTGCATTAATTTTAACTCCCATCCACGCCTTACAGGCTAAGTCTCAAAATGAAACAATTCATAAGTCAAAGAATTATTCGCATTTTTTAAATGACCCGAACAATCTAATTCCTAAGGAGTTTAAAGCACACCCCGACATTATGCCACGAGTGCATTTTTGGTTTAACATTTATACTAGATTCTCTTCAAATGATCATGTTATTCATCACACTTTACACCCATGGATTATATATGAAGTAGTAAATACTGATTTTTATTATTCAAAATATAAAAACAAAAAAACTGCAAAAAGAAAGGCAGATGCTTTTGTTAGAAAAAGGAAGCAACACTATAAAAAAATAATAAACCGACTAGCTCGACTTAAGCGTTTTAATAAAATCAATAAAGCTGAATTGGCTGTTTTAAATAAGATCAAACACTTGGGCAAAAACTATAAGACTCATTTATGGATTGCGCGTAAAAATGTTCGTTCGCAAACTGGGCAAAATGACTTTTTCCATAATGGAATTAGCGCTAGCACTGAATATTTACCTCATATGGAGCTTATACTTAAACAACATGGACTTCCTAAAGAACTTGCCTCTTTAACTCTTGTAGAAAGTAGTTTCAATGTAAAAGCAAAAAGTAAGGTGGGCGCCAGTGGTATTTGGCAAATCATGCCCCCTACAGGAAAACAGTACGGCATTGTGAATCGCACTGTTGATGAAAGAAACTCTCCGCTAAAAGCTACACTTATGGCCGCCAAATTAATGAAGTTCAATTATAAACAACTTAAAAATTGGCCTCTTGCTATTACTGCATATAATAATGGGATTGGGAATATTCGAAAATCATTACGCAGAGCCAGAACTAACAACCCGTATGTTTTAATTAATAATCACAAGCGAGGTGCTTTTGGGTTTGCTTCCTCAAATTTTTATGCAAGCTTTATTGCCGCACTTTATACAAATAAATATTCTAAAAAAATATTTAAAATTAAAAAACTAAAACCCATCGCTCTTGAAACAGTGTATTTTAAAAACAAAACTAGTTTAAGACATATTATTCGCCACACAGGAATTAGTTTAAAGAAAATTAAAGAGCTAAACCTAGATCTTAAAACGAGAGTTGGTTTATCAACTTATTTACCAAAAAGATTCAAACTGTTTTTGCCTGTTGGGTCTGCAAAAAAAATACTCAACAAAAACACTTACCTCGTCGATGTGGGCGGAAAAAAATCTAAGCCTAATCTTTCGAAAAATCCGCGCTCATAACACTTATGAAGTAACGATCCGTTATTGCAAGTTGTGTAAAAACTTTACTTGAAGTTGTTGGTATCAGTGAAATAGATGTTACGCTTTCTGGGACATTATACATTATAAAACCGCCACCGGCTCTGCCAATTTTCTTAGGTAGCACTCGACCTCTTTTATCAAAATACACAATGTCTTGGTTTGACCAGCCCTCAAGTTCACGCCCAGGAAAAACTTCAAAACCATCGCCCTTAACAAAGCCAACAATAACACCCTTTGTACTATCTTTATTTAGTCGCAAGCTTTTTACTATTTTATCTACCCACGGAGTTTTAATGACTGGCACCACGTGGTGGTTTTCTTTTCTATTTATTAACTGCCTCGTTAATGCGTAACCATTGCCAGGATCAGACTCAAGTATTGCCAGACCTCTTTCTCCAGGCCAACGCTCTAAGTTTCTTTGGCCTGAATATATTTCATAAATTTTTTCTGATCCATGTAATTTAACTGAGGTACTCACTTCACGTTGCTCAACCATGTCCACACTCTGCAAGGTAATGTGCTTAAGCGGCGATTGTTTAATTTCAACATAAGAGACATGCTCACTGTCAGCAACTGTAAGCTCAATTGGAAGCTCTTTCCCGTTAACAGTGGCTCTTATTGCTTGTAAACCTGGTAAAACTTTTACAAAGGCAAACAAACCGTCGCCTTTTGTTTCCTGTAACTGATTATCAATTAAATGTGCTTTATTAAAGTATAATGGCCCAACAGCAAGGTCTCCTGCCAACTCAACTTTGGCACCGGCTATCGGCACACCGTTTTGGTCAACTACTCTTCCCCAAACTACTGCGTAACCATCATGGCTTTCTTTGTAATCACTAATTAAAGCATCAACTAATGAGTTTTTATACATTCTTATCTTTTGATTGGTATTACCAAAGCCAATTGCCAGGCTTCCCCAGTGATTTTTTGCCTCAAGTCGCATTAGCATATTAGAATCTTCCGTAAACATATCACTTGTAATTTTATTTTTGTCGTCTAACTCAAGCTTACTCATTAGGCCATCAATTTCTATACTTACTTTTTCTTTACCTTTTAAATCAACATCTACAATATTTCCAATTGTGCTCGAACCTGAGATAGCCCTAACATTAAACCCTTCTTGATGCGGTTTCATTTTCACTTCGCGCTCAATTACGATGTCATTAGAATTTATTTGTGAAAAATTTAAAGAGGCAAGATCTAACTCTGCATAGCCCCTAACTTTATTGTTTTCATCTGTTAACTCCGCCACAATATATCCATAAAGTTCTTTTACATTAATCTCAAAATAACCTTCTTGGATATTTACATAGCCTTCATCTAAAATTAAATTCTCTTCAATTCGCGCAACTCTAATCTGGTCTGTCATGCCCGTAAAAGCTAGGCCTTCAGTCATGACAATGTTACCTTTGATTAAATAGCTTTTTTCCTTTTTTTCTTTAACCTCTACAGACTCTTGAGATCTAGTGCTCCTAACTATATTTGGACTAGCTTGCGGAAGGTGCTTAGCAACATAAATCTTTTTATTATACCCCTGATGAACCTTATCTTTTTCTTTCTCAATAATTCTATCTAAATCACTTTCAAGTGCCGACTTCTGTTCAGCCCAACTTGCCTGTAGTAAATTGTTGGCTACACTTACTCTCTCAGGGTGGGCGTCATTTGGATTTATTTCCATTTTTTCAACGATAACTTCTTCTGGAGCAATTATTTGTCTCTCTAATGCTTTCTCTTTATTTTGCTGCTTGATTATATCTGATGCAGCAATCGTTAAAGCCTTTAAGCGCTGCGCATTCTTTGTATACTTTATTAAATGCAAGTTCTGGAGCACCCATAAATTTTTGTTTTCACCCCAAAGCAAAGGGCTGTCTTCAAGATTTTCAAACTTTCTATTTATAAATGAAGCCGTCCAAGTATTTTGCGAATCTTCTAGGGCTGCAAAGGCTGGAGAGTTTGTATTTAAATTAATTGTTAAAGTTGCTTTGGATAAGTAGATAACCTCTGGCTCAATATGACTTGATATAAAAGTTATTAACATTAAAGAAATCGTTATGCTCAATAGGCATAAACTTTTTTTAGTAAAATAGCTTTTTAAATTTCTTATCTGCATATCCCTTCCTAGAATATTCATAACTATACGACTATTCTAGTTAAAATACCCTAAAGTCGTCAATTGCATTGCCACCGTTAAGACTTTTGGATAGCTGAAACTGAATACTCTTGGATAAGTGGTTAGCTATGTTCACATCCTTACCAATACTAACAAATTCACCTTGTACTCTTTGGGTGTTAATAACCTCAATAAAAACTGAGTATGGACGACGATCTCCCAACACCTCAACCACCGCTATATATCTAACCCTGCTGTTTGAGGCTGGAACAAACTTTCCACCTTTGTACAAAAATGGCTTAGAGGTAAACTTTCTATTAGACTTATTTACTTTTGGCTTCCCTAAAGGCATAGATTTAGCAACAGCAGCTTGAACAACTGCCACAGGCTTTTCTACATTATCAATTCTTACTTCATTTGTTGCACAAGATGAAAGCAGAAAAAACACTATTAAAATAAAACTATTTATTCGCAAACTTCTCTCCATCTTTCATAAATTGAGCAATACCTTTGTCTGTTAGTGGGTGAGTAGTCAAACCAGACAACACCTTATAAGGGACAGTTACAACATCAGCTCCAATTAAAGCTGACTCTAATATATGAACAGGGTGACGAATACTAGCAACAAGAACTTGGGTAGCCATATCGTAATTTTGATAAATCTGCATAGTCTGACTAATCAAATCCATGCCGTCGTGACTAATGTCATCAAGCCTGCCCACAAATGGAGAACAAAGTGTCGCCCCGGCCTTACCAACCATTAATGCTTGAAGAGGTGAAAACACTAAAGTGACATTAGTTTTTATTCCATCAGCTGCCAACCTTCTTACTGCAACAAGTCCGTCCTCACACATTGGAATCTTAACAACAACATTGTCTTTAATTTTTGCAAGCTCATGACCTTCTTTTACCATTCCGTCTGTGTCCATGCTTAATACCTCAGCAGACACATAGCCATCAACCTCATTGCATATATCTTTAATTACCTCATGGTGGGGCCTCCCACTTCTGGCAATTAGTGTTGGGTTTGTGGTTACACCATCAACCCAGCCTCTTTCATTGGCTGCTTTAATTTCATCAATATTTGCGGAATCAATATAAAATTGCATTTATACCCCTATCTTAATAGTTAAATAGTTTTACTAAATATATGCGGGATTCTCGTCAAACTAAAGTCTTTTATTTGTTAACTTTGAGATTTACTGATCTAACTGCTCAGGCCTGTTGATAGCCGTTAAACTTTTTTGCTAACCGGCAATAACATGTTCTATATTGTATTGTCCTGCTGATTGACTAGAAAGCCACAGTGCACATTTAATAGCACCACTAGCAAATACATCACGATTTAGCGCCTGGTGCTCCAGTGAAATTGTTTCTTCTTCTGACATCGCCCAAATTTTATGTACACCATATATTCCCCCGCCCCTAACTGATAGAACTTCTGGCACCTCTTTATTAACAGCTTTTTTTAATGTTTCCTGTAAAAAGATTCCAGTCCCACTTGGACTATCCACTTTGTGACGATGGTGGAACTCCTCAATTTGAAAATCAAAGTCTTTTGCTATTTCTGAATATGACTTAAGAAGTTTATTTACAAAAGCAACACCAAGGCTCATGTTTGGAGCCCATAAAACTGGAATATCAGAACTTGCTGTTTTTAGTTTTTCAAATTGCTTATCAGTAAGCCCCGTTGTTCCGCTCACAAATGGCACCTTGTTGGCAATTGACCAATCTAAAATTTTATCAAAATATTCTGGCGAACTAAAATCAATAATCACAGACTTTGAGCTTGCGGAAAGTTCCTCTAAATCACTCTTACGACTTAATTCAATAACTGGTAAATTTTTACTACTTAAAATCTTTACTAATGATTGACCCATGCGACCACTGGCCCCGGTAATTATAAAACTCATATTAGCCCCAAGTTATCTAAAGTCTTTTCCATTTGATGGCTATTCTCTTTGCTCATTTCCACAAGAGGCAACCTTACTTTGCTTGTTTTTATAATACCCATTTTTTGTAGCGCCCATTTAACTGGAATTGGGTTAGGTTCAATATATAAATACTTTAATAAGTTTTTATATTTAGAGAACTCGACCAAGCAAGAATCATCGCCCTGCATGGCCTTTTCAACCAATGAGGAAATTTCACTTGGAATTAAGTGGGAAACCACTGAGATCACTCCATGGCCACCCAATAAGCATAAATCCAAACAAGTATCATCATCACCACTTAAAATTAACCAATCACGGTCAACCTTAGACTTTATGCTTTTCATTAACTTCATATCACCGGAGGCCTCTTTTGTACCTACGATGTTTTTAATTACACTAAGAGCAGCTGTTGTCTCGTCATTCATAGATACTATAGTTCTTCCCGGAACATTATACATTACAATTGGCAAATCAACATTTTGGGCCACCTCAGTAAAATGTGCCTCTATACCTTGTTGAGGCGGCTTATTATAATATGGAACCACAACTAATGCAGCATCCACGCCAAGACCCTTGCCCCACAAAGTCATTTCTACAGTTTTTCTTGTTGAATTACTTCCTGTGCCTAAAATAATTTTAGCTTCATTATTAAATTTTTTGACACAGTCTACTAAGCTTGAAATTTCATCTTTGTTTAAGTTAGGGCTCTCTGCAGTTGTTCCGTTCACAACAAATTGCTTTAACCCTCTTTGCCACTGATGATCTAGCAAGGATTCAAATGAATTAAGATCAACAGATCCATCATTTTTAAATGGGGTTACTAAAGCAGTGGTTACTCCTTTATTTATTAACATTTTTCTTCTTTCCATTTTTAAGTTTCTTTTGCTCTAATGCCTTTTTACTTTTAATGTCTGATGGTTCAAATATAATCCACGGTTTTTCAGGGGGAATAACATCATTTTTAACACCACAAGCACAGGCACCTAGACACACAATAGCTAATAATATTTTTTTCATAATTTTTTATACCTAATCATCAATAACTTTACTAGATATTTTTTTATTACATAAGAAGGGGTAGGCCTCTAATAGCGATCTTTTGTTTTTTATCTTCTCTAGTGACTTACATTTATTTTTATACACTACAGCTTTGTTTACTGCTCGTGAGCACCACAAATCAACCTCAGGAAGTTTTGGTGCATCAATTTTTAAAAGATTACAATAGTTTTTGAATTGTTCAGCACTTTCCTTTCCTGAGCGACAGGCAACAAACCTAAAAATTTTACTCCTTAAACTTTCATCCGCCCTGTAGTCCATGCTGTCGCAGTGAAGGCCAGCTTTTCCTTCGCAAAGGTTAGTATAGTGCTCAACAGCAGCTAGATCACCATACTTGGCATTAAGCTTTTTTATTTTACTTAGCTCTGTCTTTGCTTTTGAGCATTGCTTTTCAATTAGGAGAAACCATGCTTTTGTAAAAATAATTTTTAAATTCTCTGGCTCTAACTCTTCAGCTTTTTCAATTTTAGAAATATAGTTTTTATCACTAGAGTAAAATAGTGTTTTCGACTGTTGAAAGTATTTTTGACTTTTTTCAGACATAAAAATATTTGATAAATTATTCAGCTCTTTTTCTATCTCTTGATTTTTAGGTTTACTGTTTTTTGCGGAGAGGCCATTAATTAAAAGCTCATAGGCCTTACCGCGACTCCCCTCCAACATAAGCTCTCTAGCAGAAGCCTTAATATCTGTACTGCTAGCTGATGAAAATAAGTAAATTATAGTTAGTAGAAGGACTCTCATATAATAATTTCTATATTAATTATGATTAAATTCAAGCCCTTCTCAGTACGCCCTTTCTTGGCCTGTAAGTTAATTTAAGACACCACATCGAATTCATGGCCCTTTCACTAAAACACTGTGAATTGATTTTGCCCTAATTCCACCCAGATGTTATTGGATTAGCCTGTTACTTAGAGATACGGGGGATCTAAATGATTAATAAAACTTTTTCTTTACTATTAGTGAGTTTTTTACTCAGCACTACTGCTAACGCCAAAAGCTATAGCAGTGGGGACGTATGAATAGCCTTGAAAACATAAAATTTGCCTTTGAGCTTGGTTATGCCCCTTCTGAGTGGAAAAACACTCATGCAGGCTGGGACCTTGATGCGGAGGTTTTAAAAGCCAAAACTCACGTAAGCAATAAAAACTACAAGTCTGTTTATGATTATCACAAAATTCTTGCTTCATTTTTTAGAAGCACTATGGTTACCATGTAAGTGTTGGCCTTTTAACAACCCTTGCCTCAACACTGCCTTTTACAGTTAAAGCTGCAGAGAATGAGAATCATTATTTTGTCTGAGTATACAACTGATGTTCCTTTAACTGATCGTTCATTTGCTTCTATATTACTTACTAAACGAAAAGCATCAAATGCCTTAACTGTACCTAAGGGGCCCCTGGAAATTACATTTAGAAAAAAGGGAACAAAAGAATTAAAAACTATGCAACTAATTTGGGAACATACTCCTGAAAAAATACAGCATAGTCCTGAAGCCACAGTACCTTCACCGGCATTGTTAGCGACCATGCCAATTTCAAACAATAAACCTATTATTAGAAAAAATATGGTTTTACCTGTTTGGAAAACACTTACTAAGGACAGTGAGGGCGGTGAAGAAGCTTCTCAATATAAAAATAATGAAAATGTTCACCAAATTGGCGGCAAGGTTAGCTTTATCCCTGAACTTGGTAAAGTTATCTGGAAAGCTGAAGAGTCTAATCCTTTTAGTGCCTATATTTATAAAAATAAAAATGGAAAGTTAATTGGTTATGTCAGGGTTTCACACTACAGCCACAGTGATGCCGAGTTCAAAGCATTTAAAGCTATTATTGAGCAGTTTAAAGATATTACTGACGGTTTAGTTATTGACCAGATTAACAATCCCGGTGGCAGTGTATTTTACTTATATGCCCTTGCCTCTGTTCTAACTGATAAGCCTTTAATTGCCCCTAAACATAGAATTAAAATAAAGCAAGAAACTGTCAGTGAATCCATTTCTTTATTAAAACAAATGGAAGCCGTTAAAGACAACGATAGTGCTCGTAAAGTTCTTGGCGAAACATGGGACGGCTACCCAGTGAATTATCAAGTTGCTGAGTTCACAAAACAGTACTGTAACTTTATTATTCCTCAGTGGAACCAGGGCAAGTCTCTTTCTGACCCTGTATATTTGTATGCGGCAGATAAAATTATGCCAGATGCAGGCACAAACTATACAAAGCCGATCTTGTTATTAACTAACAGCTTAGATTTTTCTGGTGGAGATTTCTTCCCAGCAATCTTGCAAGATAACAAGCGTGTAACAATTCTTGGAACTCGTACGGCCGGAGCCGGTGGTTATGTTGAAGAGTTTACTTTTCCAAATAGAATCGGAATTAGCAGCATGAGCATGACTGGCTCAATAGCATTACGTGTTAACCAAAAGCCTATTGAGAACCTTGGTGTAACTCCAGATATTATCTACCCAATAACTGCCCATGATTTAGAAAATAACTACAAAAATTATGTTAAAAAAATTCAAACTGAAATCAACAACCTCATTAAGTAGCTTCTATTTAGGCCAAGGGTATGCTTGGCCTAAATTAATTCTTAAAATTATCTACTCGAAGAATAAGATACACACCTTTGATCAGCATATTTATCTTTTTGTTTTTTAATATCTATAACTCTACTATTTTTTAGTTTAATAACTATAGTCTCACAAACAAATACGCCATTAACTTCAGCATCATAATAATAGTACTGGTGCTCTATACTTTCATCATCACTTTTCTTTTTATGATAAGGTTTGGTCCCACCAACTACTGATTTTAACTCGCCTTGAGTCATCCCCCTCTTTAAGTTTTTTTTCTGCTTATATGTTAGGTTGTTAAAATTTAGAGTTGAACAACCAAATAAAAACATAGTACTTATTAAAAATATGAACTTCATGACAATACTCCTTTAAAACTAATCATAACTATTAATTATTACTTTTCTTGGCTTACTTCCTTGAGGTGGGCCAACAACACCCTCTGACTCAAAGCACTCCATCATTCTTGCAGCACGAGGATACCCTAATTTAAACTTACGCTGAAGAAGTGAGGCACTTACCGTTTTTTGACCTGAGACCCATGCTAAAATCTCATCATAGCGCTCATCATAGTCATTGTCTGAACCGGCATTTCCAAGGTCAAACCCACCGCCAGAACCATCAAGGGCTTTCATTGCCAATTGATCATACTCTGGCTCTCCTTGAGAACGCCAATAATTTGTTACCTCATTAATTTCATCATCTGATAGCCAAGGACCATGATGTCTCGCAGGCTTTGATAATCCTGGAGCTAAAAATAACATATCACCTCGTGATAATAGCCTCTCGGCACCACTCTCATCTAAAATAATTCTTGAATCCATTTTACTTGCAACCTTAAAGCTTATTCTTCCAGGGATATTTGTTTTAATTAAACCTGTTACAACATCTTTTCTCGGTGACTGCATAGCTAATACTAAATGGATCCCACAGGCACGAGCCATTTGCGCAAGCCTAACAACTGCTTGTTCAACATTTGATTTGTCCACTGCCATTAAATCTCCAAACTCCTCAACTACAATTACTATGTAAGGCTGTGGCTCATAATAGTAAGAGTCGAATGGCTCCCTCTCATTGAGCTCTTCATGGTACTCCTCATGTTCTGCGATTTGCTTGTCTGTTAAATGCTCAACCTTTTCATTAAAGGACTCTAATCCGCGCGCTCCAAACTTTGACATGGATCTATACCTTTTTTCCATTTCCTTTATCGCCCACCTTAAGGCACTAATTGCTTTTTTAGCCTCTCTTATTGGTGGCATTAATAAGTGTGGGATTTCATTAAAAGTAGCCAAATCAACCTGCTTTGGATCTACCAAAATAAGCTTTAATGTTTTCGGCGAATGCCTAAAAATCAACCCTGTTAAAAATGAAACTGTAAATACAGATTTACCAGAGCCTGTCGACCCCGCCACAAGTAAATGGGGCATTCTTCTTAAATCCACAATTTTATCTTTGCCGTCTGCTTGTTTTCCCATAGCGACTGGTAGCTTTATTTCTTCGTCCCAAAAATCATCGGCAGCCAAAATATCTTTAAGGTATACTGTTTCCCTAACTGAATTACTTGTCTCAATACCGACAACATCTCTTCCTGGTATAGGTGCAATAATTCTTACAGATTCTGAACTCAGTGCTAAAGATAGGTCATCAGCAAGCTCAGTAATTTTACTAATCTTTACATTAACATTTGGTTTAAACTCAAACATGGTCACAGCTGGGCCGGTCTTAGCCCCTTCAATTTTCCCTTTAACATTAAACTGCTCCATTTTATTAATTAGAAGCTCTGACTTCCTTCTAATTTCTTTCTGATCTGTTTTTTGCCTTACACTAGGAGGGTCATTAATTAAATTGAGTTGTGGTAACTCCCAGTTGGCAATTTTTCTATTTATTTTTTTATTTAAAAACACCCTTCTCTTTTGGGGCTTCTCTTTTTTAGGGCTTGGCACTTTATCTGGTCTTTTTTTAATTAAATTTATTAGTGACTCTCTAACTTCAGTGGGCTCTGGATCAATATTGTTTTCAATACGAAAAAATCGCCCTTCCCCAGCCGTTGCTGCTTGCCTGCTTACAATGAAAAAATCAAAAACTTTTACCGGTGCATTTATAATCTTTAACAAAGGTTTTTTTATGGAAAGACTGTGATAAAAGTGAAGCACCCACTCTAACGAGTGAATCGCCCTTAACACTAAGTTTTTTGGCATTACTAAGATTTCTTTTATGTTTTTCTCAGTAATAAATAGTATTAGACATAGCAGTATCGCCCATAAAAGAATTGAAACTCCTGCCACATTCAAGGCCGATAATAACGATTTTGTAATCGCTATACCAGCAACTCCTCCCACCAATATCTCATTATTGAAAAAGCGCTTTTCTGGCCAGTAGAGTGCCATTAAGCTGGCTACAACCAATAACAAGAGGACTGACCAAACTATTTTCAGAATATTTGAGGACACCTCATCTTTAACAAAACTGTTATATCCTGACTTAATGGAAGCTCCCACAAAGGCCCAAGAACTTACTCCTAGCAATTGGTAAAACAAATCTGCAATAACAGCCCCTAAAAACCCACAATAATTGGCAATATGAGCTGATTTTACTAGGGAATTTACTGAAGGATCCCCCGGCTTATAGCTTAACAATGCTAACCCGGTAAATATTCCAATAGACATCCATGCTATGCCAATGATATCACTTTTAAACTTCTTTAGAAAATTCTCCATACGTATAGTTTAATTAACTCTGCCTAAAAGCGATATTGAGGAAAGTCTAGTTTTCATGGAAACAATTAAAATTAATGAGATTTTTTATAGTATTCAGGGTGAATCCACATATGCGGGCTACCCAACTGTATTTATTCGTACGTCTGGATGCCATTTAAGGTGCACGTACTGTGACACCAAATATGCTTATAATGATGGTGAACTTCTTTCTGTTGAAGAAATTATAAAAAAAGTTCAAAGCTATAACCCTGCATATGTTTGCGTTACTGGTGGCGAGCCTCTACTGCAAAAAAATATTTATTTATTGCTAAACAAACTTTGTGATTTAAACCTTAATGTTTCTCTCGAAACTAGCGGCGACATTGACTGTAAAAATGTGGACCCTAGAGTTAAAAAAATCATTGATGTTAAAACTCCTGACAGTGGGGAACCCGACAAGTTTTCGGTAAACAACTTACCAAATAATTTAAGGCATCCTGTCAAGACTGAATATAAATTTGTGATCTGTTCCAAAGATGATTTTGCCTGGGCTGAAGAGTTTTGCGTAAAACATGATTTATTTCGTTCTAGCACTGTTTTATACAGTCCATCATTTGAAAAAATAAATGAAAAATGGCTTGCAGAAAAAATAATTTCAAAAAACTCAAAAGCAAGGTTGCAATTACAACTACATAAGTATATTTGGAATCCTCATGTTACGGGTGTTTAAATAAAAACATCTTTAAATAATTCTTACGGGGGAAAAACTTGGAACTAAACTACAATCAATCAGATAACCTATTTGTTGCAAACCTAAATGCTGTAAGCCTAGAGAAATTAGTAAAAAGTAAATTAGAAATTTTATTTAAACAAAGAGAAGAAGCCGAAGTTCAAATTAACGGTTTATACTCTATTGTTATGGAACAAGTTGAAAAACCATTAATCGAGCTATCGCTTAGATCATTTAAAGGCAATCAAGTTAAAACTGCCCAAATGCTTGGTATCAATCGTAACACTCTTAAGAAAAAGATTGATAACTACCAAATTAAAGCTAAAAATAAATAACACATATTTTAAAACAACAAGATCTATACATCAGCGGGCTCTTTTCTAATTTGCACCTATGCCAGGACTCGCATTTTTTAAAATTGTAACTCTAAAAATAGGATGTTCATGGACTTACGAAAAGTTCCTCCTCAAAATATTGAGGCTGAAAGATCTGTGCTTGGCGGGCTTTTGCTTGACCAGGAAGCATGGGATGAAATTGCAGATATTATATCTGAGGAAGACTTTTATAAGCCTGCTCACCGAAAAATCTTTGCGTCTGTTAAAGATTTAAACCAAAAAAATGAGCCCACTGACCTGGTAACGGTTTCAAACCATTTAATGTCTAGCAATGAGCTTGATGCTATTGGGGGCCCAGCCTATCTCGCTGAAGTAATGGACCATACACCTTCTTCAGCTAATATTAGTAATTACGCTAAGATTGTTCGTGATAAGTTTTTATTGCGTCGCCTAATTAAATTAAATCAAAACCTCTCTGAAAAAGCATTTTCTCAAGATTTTGAAGATGTGAATTCATTTATGGATGAATGTGAAGCAGAGATTTTTGCCTTAACAGAGCAAAAAGCTATGACTGGCCTGGTTTCTTCCAGCGACCTTATTAAAGTCAGTATTGAAAAACTCGAGCAGCTCCATGCCCAAAAAGGCCAACTCACAGGAGTTCCAAGCGGCTTTACTGTTATGGATAGTATGACTGCAGGGTTTCAGCCTGGCGAACTTACTATCATCGCTGCACGTCCTTCTATGGGTAAAACGGCATTTAGTTTAAACTGTGCCTTGCATGCCGCTTTGAGAGAAAAAAAGAGTGTTGCATATTTCTCAGTTGAGATGGGTAAAGAGTCCGTAATGATGAGAATGCTTGCTATCGAAGCCAAAATTAAACTCTCAGATATGAGGGTTGGTTCATTAGATAACAAAGCTTGGTCACGCCTAATCACTACAGCTGCAACTCTCAGTGAAGCAAAATTGTTTATTGATGATACTTCTGGAATTAGCCCTTTTGAAATTCGAGCTAAAGCACGACGACTAAAAGCTAAGCATGGCTTAGATATGATAATGATTGATTATATGCAGCTTATGAGCTTAAAACAGCGCGTTGAAAGTAGGGAGCGAGAAGTTTCAGAAATTTCAAAAACCTTAAAAGCTGTTGCCAAGGAATTAGCTGTGCCAGTTCTTTCTTTAGCTCAGCTTAACCGTGGTGTTGAGGGACGTGCTGACCGCAGACCAATGCTTTCAGATCTTCGTGAATCTGGTTCAATCGAGCAGGATGCTGATATTATTATGATGCTTTATCGAGAAGATTATTATGACCGCGATAACCCTGACATTAAAGGACAAGCTGAAGTTATTATCGGAAAGCAAAGAAACGGACCAACTGGTGTTGTTAAGCTGCGCTGGATTCCTGAATATGGTATTTTTGCAAACCAAATTGAGCAGTCAAATGGTCCAAAACCACCTTCTCCTAATGGGCCTCCACAACAATTCAACAACAAAGGTCCACAAAACTTTGCTCCAAATGTAAAGCCTATTAGCAAAAATTTTGCACCAGGATCTTAATATTATTATTTAATCACTTATTTTTATGCTTAATAGCAATTTAAAATCTTCAAGACATAGTCTTGGATTAACTCAATATATTAAGTCACTTAAGTCACCCTTGGCAGGCGAGCAGTACTCACTATTTTTAATAACTTTAGTCGAGATATATTTTATTTATTGAATCAAAAGAAAAGCTATTGTTTGATTTACTTTATAGAGCATAACGCTAATCGCAAAACACAAACGTTTTGTTACAATAAGTAAACTTCCACGAGGGAATGTAATGAGCGGTCAAGATTTATTTGAAGTATTAGTTGATTCTACTGGATTAAACGGTTCTGGTATCCGCAATGAAGTGCTCTCATTACTTAAAAGCAACAACCTCGGCATTGAGGATTTAAATTTAAACGTACTTAGAGAATTAATGGCAGATTACCTACTTGATAATCTACCAAATATTAATAGTAAGCTATTCTAAATCTTCTCTACAACAACAGCGATTTCACCTTTTAAGCTATCACCTAGTTTTATTTCAGCCTTATATTGACCCAACATTTTAATTGGCTCTTCAAGTACTATATCTTTTTTGTCTACTTCAAAACCAATTTTAGATAGCTCTTTAGAAATCTCAAGAGGAGTGATCGAGCCAAATAACTTGTCTTCTTCACTAGCTTGCATCTTAAAACTTACAGTTTTTCCTGAAATTTCACTTACTAACTTTTCACGGTCTGCATGAGCCTTTTTCATTTTAACTTCAGATAGTTTTTGTAAGTGGGTCCACTCTTTTACTTTTCCTTCAGTAGCTAATAGCGCTAACTTTCTTGGAAATAAAAAGTTTCTTGCATAACCAGGAGAAACATTTACTAGATCTCCAACTTTACCTAGATCCTTTACATCTTTTTGTAACATTACCTTCATAATCCGCTCCTCTCCTTTACTTGAGTTGCTTTTCTTAAAAAACGACCTCTAAAATTAAACCAATAGTCCAATACGCCAATTATAACTGTAACAAAGGGCAATTGAACAACCATACATAAAACCATAATTACTTTTGTGAACATTCCAACTTTAAATACTTCAAAAAAGTTAAATAAAATTGCAAAACCCTGAAAAAAGTAAGCAATAACACAAACATTTAACACATTAAGAGCTATTAGCTTTAGCAGTGGCAACTTAAAGTCTATAAATGCCAAAGCCAAGCTAGCAATAAACACCCAAACTAAGTAGTCAGGCACTTTAAAATAACTTAGGCGCCCCGTAAGAGAAGACTTTTGTTTATAAAATAGTTTTAAAACAGACTTCTCAAAAATTACTGATACAAATAAAGCTAAGGCAAATACAGCGCAAACAATAGATGGAACCTGATAAGATATTAAACTAATATCCTTTTGAGCTACCAAAGCACTTTCATCAAATAGGCCTTTGTTTGTTAGCTCTATCATTCCCCACGTTAAAGCATCTTGTATTATTTTCCAATCCAACTGACCAAGCTGAATAAAAACCATAGATATAACTAGATATACAAAAGACACAATCCCAACAGCTGTTAAACCACTTTTAAACAAGCTCATTGTTGATTTAAACTCTGTTTGAAAAATTCCAACCAATAAAGCTAATGTTAAATAAATCATACAAAGAGCTGGACTAACAAAATAAAGCGCAGCTCCAGCTATTAAAGCTGGAATGTACTTATAGTTCTCTGGCAGCTTTATTTGGTATGCATTAATAAATATACCAGAAAATAACAAGCCAAAGGGAATTGTTAGTAATGACACCAACCAAGCAAATATATGCCTTGAAGGTGATGTCTTAGCCTCTGTGTTCATTTTTTAATCCCTAGATTCTCTTGGTTCCCTAGAATCTCTAGACGGTCTTGACGAGCGAGAAGCATTCTTTTTTGCAATCTTAGCTTCTTTTTCTTTTTCTCTTTCAATTGAGCTATTGATAATTTCTCTGTAATTCTCGATATGTTTCGCTAGTGTTGTGCGGTCATCTAGTTTTTTATGAAAAAACCTTAGAACTTTTTCGTTAATTCTCATTGTTCTCTCAAGTTCAGCAATTGCCTCAGCTTTAGCCTCAAATGTAGAGTGAAAATAGATACCCATACGAGTTTTATCAATTTGGTTGGCTAATCGTCTTTTGCCCCAAGTGTCTACATGGTTATACTCACCCTCGTAACTACTTAAAATTTCTTTGTTTTTTTGGAAAAACTTCTTTTGATCTTCTTCAGTCATTTCTGGGTGAAGAATAATAATTGATTCATACTTACGTTTTGGTCTTGGTACATTCAGTTCCACGTTATCTTCCTTATGGTAATTGCCCAAATATAATTATTTGAGCAAGGATAAGGCACATTGTTAACATGACACGCCCCTGAGAACAACTTATTTTTGGCCTCCTAAATTTACTTTAATTTGCGTATAGTTACCTCATGACCATCTATCTACACATTACAGAAGGCCCTCTAAAAGGCTTTAAAATCAGGGTTAAAAATGGCCTTACCCTTGGCGGAGCCAAAAGCAAGGTGAATTTAAAAGATAAGTATGTGTCAGATATACATGCCAGAATACTAATTGATGAAAATCATCAGTTTATTATTAAAGACGAAGGCTCAGAGACTGGCACTTATTACAATGGGGTCCGCATTCTTAAGAAGCCTTTAACTGGTGGTGATCAAATTAAAATTGGCCGTTCTGTTTTCGAAGTGAATGTTACAAGAGACACCCCAACAAAAAACAACAAAAACACAGACTTTTGGTCAGATCTAATTAAAAATAAATACCGAAATATATCACAAAAACCTGATGGAAAGCCGATAAGCTTACAAAGCATGGCTCCCATAATTAAACTACACTTTATTAAGGGGCTACAGCTTGAAACCGAGTGGCACATTGGGTATGGGCCACGCATTATTGGCAGCGAAAGTACGGACTTAAAAATTATGGAAAAAAATGCACCCGCAATCTGTTTTGAACTAATACCCTCTAAAAAAGGGGTTTTATTTCAGACTCTTCATAAAAACATTGTGACTGTTAATGGTAAATCTAAAAAACAACATATTTTAAAACAAGATGATTTAATAAAAATTTTCGACAGTGAAATCAAGGTTAGCTTAATTCAATGAAAGATATAATTACTCGCAAAGGAACATTCACTAGCTTTGATGGAACCGAAATTTACTATGAAGTGCGCGGCGAGGGAAAACCTATTGTATTTGCTTACGGCATAGCCTGCTTAATTAATCATTGGCATCATCAAGTAAAGTACTTTTCTCAAGAGTACCAAACTATTGTCTTTGATTACCGTGGTCACCATAAGTCACAAGTTCCTAGTGACCCAGAAAAATTAAGCATGGACGATCTTGCCCAAGATATAGTGGAGCTTTTAAAGCATTTAAAAATTAAACAGGCCCATTTTTGCGGTCATAGCTTTGGAGTTCCTGTTTTATTAAATGCATATAGCTTAAATCCAAAAATGTTTAGTAGCCTAATGTTACTAAATGGGTTTTCAACTAACCCCTTTGCCGGGATGTTTGGTACTGATGTTACGCAATATGTTTTTAACGCTCTTAAAACCTTGCAAGAGTATGTTCCAGACACTACGCACTTCTTGTGGAAGAAATTGCTTGATAGCCAAATTGCAGCAATCCTTCTCAGTCTTGCTGGCGGTTTTAATTTAAATTTAACTGAATTTAAAGATATTGAAGCGTATGTGAAGGGCCTATCTAACCTACCATTAGACTCCTTAATTAAGATGTTTGAACATATGGTTGAGTACGATGGGTCAGAGGTTTTAAAAACGATTACTCACCCTACATTCGTTCTTGGTGGCGCGAAAGATCTAGTTACGCCGTTACGACATCAACTTAAACTTCATAAGGCTATTAAAGGTAGTCAGTTTGTCAAAGTCCCTTACGGAACACACTGTACACAACTAGATTTACCTGATTTCGTTAATTTAAAAATAGAAAAGTTTATAAAAGAATTTTCAAGTTAAATATTTTAGGCTGACTTCTCATTACTATAATCAAATAAACTCAATTGAACAGGACTCTCTTTTTCTTTAACTACTGAATATTGATTTAACTCGCTAATAGCAGCCTCTTGAAATAGATGTTTCAAAAAAGCCTTCTTTGTTTCAAAGGAGGCTTCTTTCTTGAAACCTAAATCATCCATTAATTCACCAAATGATTTTACGTCCATATTGCCCCCTTTAAGTCTGCTTCTAATAAAAAATTTAAAGTCATGGTTGTTTATCGACTAAAACAAACTTGCTCTAAACTTTTATATTTATTACTTTTGATGCCTACTTTTGGTGCTATTTTGAACTGGAATCACTTAAGGTGCTTAACTACTATTAAGAGTATTAATAATGTCTTTATGGTTAAGAGCTTTTTACTATATTTAGCTAAGACTGTGCGCGTTAGCCCCTAGGTCTAGCAGCTTATATACACTGTCCCCAAGGTTATCCACAAAATTTGTTGTTTTCCACTTAGTTATCCACAAAATAATTTAAGAATTTCAGAGTTCACTAAATTTAAGATCTCTAAAATAAGAACCTATTTTATCAGTTATAAGCAATTCTTTGCAAAGAACTGCAAAATTATATTGCAGTATTACTTGCGACTTTTAAGTGATGAGATCGCAAATTCTCTATTCATAACAGCTATATTTTCAATACTGATTTCTTTCGGACAGGCCGCTTCACAAGCCCCTGTATTTGTACAGGCTCCGAAAGCTTCGCTATCCATTTGGGCTACCATACTATTAGCTCTTGAGATTCTTTCAGCTTGGCCTTGAGGTATAGCCGCCAGGTGGGAGAGCTTTGCAGAGGTAAATAAGCTCGCCGATGCATTTTTACAAGCTGCCACACAAGCTCCACAACCGATACAGGCTGCTGAGTTAAAAGCTTCATCAGCTTCAGCCTTACCAATTGGCATTGCATTAGCATCAACCGCATTTCCAGTATTTGTTGAAATATAACCGCCAGCCTCAATAATTCTATCAAAGGCACTTCTATCAACAATTAAATCTCTAATAACCGGAAAGGCCTTTGCTCTAAATGGCTCAATTGCAATTGTATCCCCGTCTTTAAATCTACGCATATGTAACTGACAAGTTGTAGTTCCTTTATCGGGACCATGTGGCTCACCATTAATAACTAAAGAGCAAGTTCCGCAAATTCCTTCTCTACAATCATGATCAAACTCAATTGGCTCTTGGCCGTTCGATATTAAATCTTCATTCATAACATCTAACATCTCTAAAAAAGACATGTCCGTTGAAATTCCATTGGCATCATAGTTCAAAAAGTGGCCGCTATCATTAGGCCCTTTTTGTTTCCATACTTTTAACTTCAGATTTAAATTTTTTCCGCCTGCACCAGCCATAATATATCCTTATTTATAACTTCTGTTTGCTAATTTTACATATTCAAATTTTAAAGGTTCTTTATTTTCAACCCAGTCTAGTTTTTCTTCAGACTTTAACTCCCAGGCAGAAACATGACAAAAATCTTCATCATTTCTTTTTGCTTCATTTTCTGGGGTTTGGTGTTCCTCTCTAAAGTGACCACCGCAAGACTCCTCTCTGTTAAGAGCATCTCTTGCCATTAATTCACCTAATTCTAAAAAGTCTGCTACACGACCAGCCTTTTCTAGCTCAGTATTCTTAAAATTGTTTTCACCAAGAACTCTTACATCTTTCCAAAACTCTTCACGTAACTTTGGAATTTCTTCAATTGCTTTTTTAAGCCCTGTTGCGTTTCTAGACATACCAACATACTCCCACATAATATGCCCAAGCTTTTTATGGAAATAATCAACTGACTTAGTGCCCTTTATATCTAAAAGTTTTTGTAAACTTTTTTCACACTTCTCTTTGCTCTTTTTAAAAGCCTCATGATTTGTATCAACGTCTGCAAGTTCAGTATTTGCAATGAAGTTTCCAAGTGTGTATGGAATAACAAAATACCCATCAGCCAGACCTTGCATTAATGCCGAAGCACCAAGACGATTTGATCCATGATCTGAAAAATTTGCTTCCCCTAAAACATGCAAGCCTGGAATAGAGCTTTGTAAGTTATAATCAACCCACAAGCCACCCATTGTATAATGAACCGCTGGAAAAATTCTCATTGGTACTTTATATGGGTTTTCACCAGTTATTTTTTCATACATCTGGAATAGGTTTCCGTATTTATCTTTAATGGCGGCCTCGCCCTTTTTTTCAATAGCAGATTTAAAGTCTAAATAAACTGCCACGCCTGTAGGGCCAACACCACGACCTTCATCAACCCTAAACTTTGCTTGTCTCGATGCCACATCTCTAGGGACTAAGTTACCAAAACTTGGATAAATTCTTTCTAAATAATAATCCCTTTCATTTTCAGGAATTTCATTGGGATGTCTTTTATCTCCCTTTTCTTTTGGAACCCAAACACGACCATCATTTCGTAATGACTCTGACATCAACGTCAGTTTTGATTGATAGTCTCCAGAAACAGGAACACATGTTGGGTGAATTTGAGTATAACAAGGGTTAGCAAAATATGCTCCTTTTTTATGACAACGCCATGACGCTGTAACATTGGAGTTCATTGCATTCGTTGACAAGTAAAATACATTTCCATAGCCGCCAGTACATAACAATACGGCATCAGCACTATGCGATTCTATTTCGCCAGTAGTTAAGTTTCTAACTGTAATTCCTCTTGCAACACCGTCTACTAAAACTAAATCTAACATTTCTCTGCGCGCAAAAATTTCAATCTTTTTATTTGCAGACTGCTTCATCATTCCGGCGTACGCACCAAGCAATAACTGCTGTCCAGTTTGACCCTTAGCATAGAATGTTCTCGAAACCTGTGCTCCACCAAAAGATCTATTCGATAAAGTCCCGCCATACTCTCTGGCGAAGGGAACACCTTGGGCAACACACTGGTCAATAATATTATTAGAAACCTGCGCTAGACGATAAACATTAGACTCTCTTGACCTAAAGTCCCCGCCTTTTACAGTGTCATAAAACAACCTAAAAACTGAATCCCCATCATTTGGATAGTTTTTGGCAGCGTTTATTCCACCTTGAGCTGCAATCGAGTGAGCTCTTCTTGGAGAGTCTTGAATACAAAAACTTTTAACATTATAACCAAGCTCGGCAAGTGTTGATGCCGCTGAAGCACCTGCCAAACCCGTTCCCACAATTATTACACTGTGTTTTGTTTTATTCGCAGGGTTCACAAGCTTCATATTAAACTTATGACTTTGCCATCTTTCTTCTATTGGGCCCGTTGGCTCATTTGAACTAAGTTCTTTTGACATAATAAAAACCTTTTAATTAGTTATTCATAAACATATATAGGGGTTGAGCAATAAAGCCTAAACAAACAACAGCAGCATATATACAGCCGGCTGTATCAATTTTTTTTACATACTTTGGATGATTAAACCCTAGTGACTTAAAAGATGAGCTAAAACCGTGCCCAAGATGAGTCCACAAAATTATTACTGCAATGACGTACCATACTACATAGATCGGCTGACTGAACACTTCGACCATGAGTCTATATAGGTCTCGCATAATTACTTCGCCATATTGAACTTCGTACTCTTCACCAAATTTAAATGTTAATAAGTGATGAATAATAAATACCAAGATTACTACGCCCTGATAAATCATAGTTTTTGCAGCAAAATTAGTTTTCTTTTCTCCAGCAGGAGTGACAGCATACTTTTTAGGCCTTGCATTTTTATTTCTAATTGTAAGTAGGACCGTATAAATTACATGACCAATTAGAATTGCTAACAACCCAGCCTCTGCAATATAAATTAGTTTATTGCTTGTTAGTGCGTGCCCATATTCATTATAGGCCTGAGGACCCAAAAAAACTAACAGATTGCCTAGCATGTGAGTTAATACAAATAAACTGAGACCAAGACCACAAATTCCAACGATTTGCTTTCGTCCGATCGAAGATGAGAAATAAGACATAAGAATTCCTAAATATTTTTAAATTAATCAGCCAATAAAATATACTTATTTAGCTGTTGTGTCACATATGTAACTTATTGATGTAGCGCAATATATATAACTCCAACAGGAGTGACAGGCCTCTCTTGAAAGCTTATAAAACAAACATCATTTGAATGGAGAAAATTATGAAAATTTTTGTTTGCGTAAAACAGGTGCCAGACACCGAAACCAAAATTCAATTAAATAGCGATGGTAGCTCAATTGAAACTACCAATGTAAAGTGGGTTGTAAACCCATATGACGAATTTGCCATTGAAGAGGCTTTAAATTTAAAAACTAAAAATGCTGGCTCAACTGTAACTATCGTTAGTATGGGGCCAAAATCTCGTGTAACTGATGCTGTCAGAACTGCCCTTGCCATGGGTGCTGATGACGGAATAATTATTAACTGCGAAGAAGAGCAAGATCTCTTTACTACAGCAAAAGCTCTTGCTGACACTATTAAGGCTGAAGGCGAGGCATCAATTATTTTTGCTGGTAAATTAGCCATTGATGGCAATGGCGCCGGTTTGCCACAAGTTATGGCTGAATATTTGGGGCTTCCACACGCCACCGTAATTTCTACTTTTGAAGATCAAGGTGGAAAATATGTTGTTCAGCGTGAAACTGAGTCTGGCTCAACAAAAACTTACGAGTTAACTGGACCATGTGTTTTGTCTGCCAATAAAGGCCTTAACACTCCAAGGTATGCTAGTTTACCTGGCATAATGAAGGCTAAGAAAAAGCCAATTAAAGATGTTGAGTTTTCATCACTAAATATCCCGTCCACATTTAAAAAACTAACTTACTCAAACCTCACACTTCCTCCTCAAAAACCATCTGTTAAGATGATTGACGGCGAAGCCGGGGCTCAAGCAAACCAGTTAGTTGATTTATTAAAAAACGAAGCAAAAGTTTTATAGTTTAGGAGAGTTCTATGTCTAATGTTTTAGTATTTATTGAAGGTGCCAATAGTGAATTAAAAAATAGCACTAAAGAATTATTATCTGTGGCTAAAAGCTCTGGAGCAACTGTATCTGCTATTGCTCTTGGGCCAGAAGCAAAGGCTTATGCTGATAAAGCGGCACATTATGGGGTTAGTAAAACTTTTATTTGTTCTGACCAACAGTTTGAAAACTATAATCCTGATCTATTTGTTCCAGCAGTTACTGATTTAATCAAACAGTCAGGAGCCAATATTGTTCTAGCTTCTTCGAGCTCCCTTGGAAAAGACCTTTTTCCTCGCGTAGCTGCTAAATTAGACTCAGGCTTTGTCAGTGATTGCACTGATGTGCAAATTAATGGTGACGATGTAACTGTTAAAAAGCCATTGTACGCAGGAAAGTGCAGTGCTGATGTTAAGTTTGATAATAGTGCTATTAAAATTGTTTTAATGAGAGCTAACCAATTAAAAATTTCAGAGGCTGACTCTAGCTTGAGTAGCGAGGTTGTTGAGTCTAATCCTCAAGCTCCAGACTTAAAAACATTGATTAAAGATATTGTAAAAAGCACCTCAGAAAAAGTGGACCTAACTGAAGCTAACATTATTGTTGCTGGCGGTCGCGGAATGAAAGAGGCGGGTCACTTCAAACTTCTTGAAGAACTTGCTGATGTTTTAGGCGCAACTGTTGGTGCCTCTAGAGCAGTTTGTGATGCTGGCTGGGTTCCCCACAGTATGCAGGTTGGACAAACAGGAAAAACAGTGGCTCCAAACTTATATATTGCATGTGGTATTTCTGGTGCTATTCAACATTTAGCTGGCATGAGCAGTAGTAAGGTCATTGTTGCAATTAATAATGATCCCGAGGCTCCTATCTTCCAAAAATCTACCTATGGAATAGTTGGTGATTTGTTTGATATTGTACCTAAATTAACTGAAGAGTTTAAAAAAGTACTATAATTAGGAACTGATGTTTAGAAAGTATTTTTTGCCTTGGCTTATTTTAATTGTGTATAAATTATTATCGGCCACTTGGCGAACCACTGTTATTGAATGCGAACAACTAAAAAAAGATCTACAAGATAAGAAGCCAATCATTTTTTCTCACTGGCATGGTGATGAGCTCGCAATAGTTCAGCTAATTCCAAGGTATAAACTTAGTACAATGACCTCTAGTAGTAAGGACGGGCAACTGATTGATTTTGTTATTCGAAAACTGGGTGGAAAAACCTCTGTTGGCTCAAGCACTCGCGGTGCTGTAGCTGCTCTTAAAGGTTTAACTAGGCTTTGCCGATCTGGCCATCCTTCCTCAATGGCTGTGGATGGACCAACCGGCCCCATATACAAAGTTAAACCTGGGGTGTTTGAACTTTCACTGTTAGCTAAAGCCCGAATTTACCCTGCTGGTGTTGCAAGCAGTAATAGTTTTCATTTTCCAAAATCTTGGAACAAAATTTATTTACCCAAACCTTTTGCTAAGATTATCGTTTGCCTTGAAAGCCCTATGGCAATTGTTACCAAACAAGACCGAGACAACTACTCTAACCTATCAATAACTCTTGAAAAACAGCTGAATGATGCGAAGCACAAGGCCTCTAAACTCATTGCTAAGCCAAAAAACGAAGTGATAGCCTAATAAAGGTATCCATCACTAAACTTCTTTGGAGTCTTTATGTTGAAATTTATTTTTACATTTTCAGTTCTGCTTGCCTTTATTCCTGCCATTTCTTCTGCGCAAGTGATCGCAACTGTTGGTAATAAAAAAATTACTAAAAAAATGTTTAACAAAAAATATAATGAGCTTAAAAAAAATGTATTTAATCCACCAAGCCCAGAGCTATTTCTTGAAGATTTAATTAAATTTGAGGTTGGAGTCCAGGAAGCACGCAAACGAAACTTGCAAAATGACCCCATTGTTAAAGATAAATTCAATCAAGAGCTTTATAAAGCTCTACTCGAGAAGTCTCTTGGTAATAACATTCAAAAAATTAAAGTCACAGAAGGTGAAATGCGTAAATTCTATAGGCTTAATCCTGAAGTTAAAACAAGCCATATTTTAATTCAATTTAAATCTGAGTCTACACAAAAAGAAATCGCCATCGCTAAAAAAAGGGCTGACGAAATCTACAAAGAAGTGCGTAGTAGCAAAAGAAGTTTTCCTGAGTTAGTTAAACTATACTCTGATGATAGTATCAGCAAAAGAACTGGTGGTGATATTGGTTTTCAATCTGGAGTTAGTCTTGCTCCAACATATTATAATGCAGCAAAAAGGTTAAAAGTTGGTAAAATTTCAAAACCAGTTCGTACTCGCTTTGGTTTTCACATAATTAAACTCACTGGACTTCAAAAATATAAAGACTCTAATAAGAGGCAAGTGCGAGCTGCTGTTTTCGATACTAAAAGAAAAACTGAGTTTGAAAAATTCTTTAAGAAGTTAAATCGTAAATATTCAATTAAAAGAAACCGTGGTGAAATTAAAAAGCTCTCACAATAACTTGGCTATCCAGTGAAGTTACTATTAATTCTTTACTGTTGTTTTTTCTTTTTATCTTGCAACCAAAATAAAAACCCAACAATTGTTGTAAAAGTGGGTAATCAGGCGCTTGAACTCCAAGAATTCAAAGTAAAGATTAAACACGAGCTCAATAAATTAAATCAATACCAGACAATTAAAAAAAATAATCTAAGTATTATTACTAATAAAGTTATTGATGATTATATTTACCACACTCTTATTTCTAATTGGACCAAGAAAAACAACTTATTTATTCACCCCAGCACTTTAAAGCAAAAAGTTCTCTCCATAGTGAAAAATTATCCTGATAAAAGTTATTTCCTGGCAGAACTAAAATCACAAAATATGTCTGAAATTGAATGGACTAATAAAGTAAAATTTTCTTTACTTGAAAAAAAGGCCCTGGATGTTATCAAAAGTAATTTACCAGAACCCACAAAGGAAGAACTGACTCAATTTTATAATAACAACAAAAATAAGTTCAAAATTAAGGAAAGGGTTAAAATACGACAAATAATTACAGCTGATGAGGCCACAGCAAACAAAGCTCTTGTCGCCCTGCGCAATAGGTTTTCTTTCTCAAATACCTATAAAAAGTATTCAATTAATTATAGTGAATTTAAAACGCCTCAAATTTCTTGGGTTGAGCGTGAAAGCCCTAGTTTATTTAAGGACTTATTCAAATTAAAAAAAGGACAATACAGTAATATTTTTAAAAGTGATTTTGGGTACCATATTGCAGAATTACTTGATAGAAAAAGGGAGCAGCTACTTAGCTTTAATGAGGCTAAAAAGGACATAAGTCACCTATATAGCAAGCAGTTTCAGAAGCAACGGCTTGTAGATTGGCTTAAATCTGAGCTCGGCGATAAAAAAGTTTTTATTAACCAACAACTAATCAGTACGATTCGTTTTGAACAGAAGGTAACCAATGATTAATAAATTCTCATTTCTAATCTCTTTAGTTTTATTTAGTTTTACAGCTCAAGCCGTTGTTGTTGATCAAATTGTAGCAATTGTAAATAATGAAGTAATTACTCAATCGGAGCTTTTCAGTTACCAAAAAAAAATTCGTTCAAAAAAAGCTTTAATCGATGATGCTTTATTGCAGTTTAGAGATGTGAAAAAACTTTCCACAGATAGTAAGTACCTCGTGCAACATTTAATTGATGAGAAAATTTTAGATTCTGAAGTTAAAAAAAATAGTTTACAAGCCACAATCGAAAAGGTTGAGCAAGAAATCCGCAGCATAACAAAACGAAATCAGATTTCTCGTAAAGATTTAGTACGCTCGCTTAAAGCCCAAGGAGTTGCCTTTAGTGACTATCAAGCTTTTATTGGTAAATCTATTGAACGTAAGTCACTAATTGAAAAACAAATCACATCTAATATTAAAATCTCTGATGAGGAAGTTGTGGCTTACTATGCTAAAAATAGTAAAGGAAACTCAGGGCAAGTTTACGAATATAAAATTTCACATATTTTATTTCTTCCTAAAAATAATGATAGTGCTGCTGCTTTAAAAAGAGCTGAAAATGTTTTAAAGAAAGTTAACAGTAATCCAAATAACTACGAAAAAATTGCCCGTCAATACAGCGAGGATCCAAACTTCACTGAAGGCGGGCTACTTGGAAGCTTTAAAGCTGGCGAAATGAATAGTGAAATTGAAAATGGCGTTAAAAATCTTACTACTGGAAAGGCTTCTCAAATTGTTAAATCTCGTTTTGGCTACCATATCTTCAAGTTAAATAAAAAAACTCTTGTTAAAGATCCTGAGCTAGATAAACAACGCGGCCTTATTAAACAAAAATTATTCGCAAAATCTTTTAGGAAGTATTTTCAAAATTGGTTAGAGAGAAAAAGAGTTGAGTCATATATACGAATTAACTAACTATTCATTATGAAAAAAATTCTTCTCACAACAGGTGATACTGACGGAATTGGCCAAGAAGTAACTTTTAAGGCACTTCAAAAAATTGGACCTAAAAAAAAATATAATTTTGTCGTGTTTATCAATAAAAATAGCCGACAACTTTCTAAGTACAAACTAAATAAATTCAACATTCATTCTTATAATTGCCTTGGTGATTATTTTAACTCTAACCAGCCACTAACCTACAAAGATTTAGTTCTTATTAAAAGCTCTGAGGCACCAACAGAGTGGGTTGTTCAAGCAACAAAAGCTGGAATAAACAATAAAATTTCGGCTCTAGTAACTGGCCCGCTTTCTAAAACTGAAAGCTTTAAGACACATAAGCTTAAAGGACATACCGATTTATTTAGGAAATATATCAAAACACCTTTGTTTATGAGTTTCATTGGAAAATATTTTAATGTTTTACTTCTAACTGATCACATCCCCCTAAGCCAAGTATCTACTACAATCTCAAAAGAGCTTTTGACCAATGCCTTAGAGCAATGCTTGCCTATTGCAAAACTAAAACCTAAGCTAAAAGTTGCTGTAATTGGGTTAAATCCCCATGCTGGTGAAAATAAATTAATTGGCACTGAAGAAGATAAAATTTATTCTCCTCTTATTAAAAAAATTAACCGAAATTCAAAAATTAAATTTACTTCCCCACTGGTACCTGATGTGGCTTTTTTTAAGTCTAACTGGAAAAAGTATTCGCTATTTATTAGTCCTTATCACGACCAGGGACTCACCGCTTTTAAAATGATTCATGAGCACCGAGATGGTATTCAGCTTACTCTAGGCTTGCCATTTATTAGAACTAGTGTAGATCATGGTACTGCTAAAAATATCTATGGAAAAAATATGGCTGATGAGCGCTCTATGATTATGGCTATAAGGTATGCGCTCAAACTAACCTAGTCATATTTGAATATATAAGTTCTAACCCTAGATTATATATAAAATCATGGTATATTTATTAAAATAATTAAAGTATGGAGTAATGATGAGCCTTAATTCTGTAATTTTTAGAGAGTACGATATCCGCGGTGTTGTTAATAAAGACTTCGACAGCAACTTTGCATTTAATCTTGGAAAGGCTCTAGCTACAAAAATCATAAATCGATTTAATACAACTCCACATATGGCTGTAGGTTTTGATGCTCGCATCTCGAGTCCAGAGCTTGCTGAAGCCGTAAGTAACGGTATTTCTTCTGTTGGTGGACATGTTTATTCAATTGGCCTAGTTACCACGCCAATGAATTATTTTACTACTTTCTTCTATGAGCAAATTAATGGCGCTATCATGATTACTGGTAGCCACAATCCTCCCGAATACAATGGATTTAAAATGTCAATCGGCAGCAATACTATCCATGGTGACGAAATTCAGGACCTTCGAAAAATTATTGACGATTCTAATTATGCTCCAGAAGATCAAGGCAGTATTAAAGATTTTAATATTTTTGAAGATTATTTAAATAGATATAAAACTGAGTTTACTAACCTAAAAAACATCCCTGTGGTTGTCGACTGCGGAAATGGTACTGCTGGCTGCATTGTTAGAAAAATGTACCAATCTGTGGGCCTGAACCCAACCATCCTGTTTGAACAGCCTGATGGTAAATTTCCTAACCATCACCCAGACCCAACTGTTGAAAAAAACTTAAAGGACTTGAAAGAAGCTGTACTTGAGAAAAATGCCCTTGTTGGAATTGGCTTTGATGGTGACTCTGATCGCATTGGTGTTGTTGATGAAAAAGGTACAATGATATATGGAGATGAATTAATCGCTCTTTTTGGCAAGCATATCTTAGATAAAAACCCTGGAGCTAAAATTATTGGGGATGTTAAATGCTCTGATCGAATGTATTCTTATCTTGAACAAGCTGGTGGAAAGCCAATTATGTGGAAAACGGGACATAGCTTAATTAAAAATAAAATTAAAGATGAGAAGTCTCCTTTTGGTGGGGAGTTAAGTGGACATATCTTCTTTGCTGATCGTAATTATGGATATGATGATGCACTATATGCTGGTTTAAGAATTGTAGAAATTTTGTCTGATACTGGTAAAACTATTTCTGAATTACTTTCTGATCTACCGGAAGGCTTTAACACACCCGAAATTAGAATTGATACTACAGAAGAAAAAAAACACAGTATTGTTGAAGAAATTAAAAAAGAATTTAAAGTTAATACCGATGATTACACAATCAATGAAATTGATGGAATACGAATTAGCTTTAAAAATGGTTGGGCCTTAGCTCGAGCTTCAAATACTCAGCCTGTTTTAGTACTTAGATTTGAAGCTAATAACCAAGAAAATTTAAAAATTATACAAGATAGATTTGAATCAATTGTAAAACCATTACTATAATTTTTTTTCCATCTCAATGCTTTTAAGCTGAAGATAAAGTAAAACCTTTTCCTCATCTTCTTTATTAAAGTATAACCGCTCTTTATTATCGATTAATTTTTTAATTTGGCTCTCTAAAAATGAACTGCCTTTTGAAATATATTTAATTTTCTTATCACAATTTTTGAGATATAAAAATAATGGGAAGTCTAACGTATCATTAATATTAAAGTTTTGGACATCAATTTCATGGTTCCCCTCAAGCATATTAAATGTTTTATCGGGATTTTTCATACTTATAAAATACGCATTAATTAATTTTTCACCAACTTTATAAACACCTATAAATAAATCATCAATGTCTGAGAATTTATCTATTTTTGTTGTCACTACACTACTAATTTTAACATTTTCATTACTGACTTTTATAAATTCATCTACATCGCTTTTATTGTCAGTTTGTAAAATTAAATAGCCGTTTTGATCCGAAATTTCAGCACCACATAAATAGCAGTCACTTATATCACTTTGTTTTTTACCGAAATTATCATCTAAATTGAGAACTTTTGCTAAATTTAAATTATTCTCTACTTTCTTTATTAAATCTTCTTCTTTTTTTGAAGCATTAATAATTTCTTTTTTCTTCGAAATAACAACACTGGCATCTGCTGAAACAGATTTATTCAATGGCTCACTTATTATTTTATTACTCGCTTGCGGCTTGATCTCTTCGTGATGATTTTCACTAGCAATATCTACTTTTTCAGATTTTTTTTCATTGGTTTGCGTTTTACTTTTATTATCATTGAAGTTTATTTCATTTTTCTTAGTCTTATCTAAATCAACCTTATTTTTTTGCTCTATAACACTAGTACTCTCAATAATTGGCTCTTTCTTAAGCTCATCATCTTGGTCGTTGCCTGAAGCCACTTTTATGTTTGCTTGATTTAGCGCTTCCTCGATTTCTAGCTCTTGCTTTGTTGATATTAAATTATTTAGTAATTCGCTCCCGTCTACAACTAAGCTCTCTTCAGTAACATTAAATACATCTTCATCATTACTTTTTGTAA
>CALLBC010000202.1 GCA_938001965.1 uncultured Bdellovibrionales bacterium
TCCTATATTGCCCCCAGTAGGGTTTAAAACAATATCACCTTTAGTGGCGTTACTAGTAGAGTCGATGGTTAAGCCATCACCTGATGCTGTACCACCGTTTACAGTTTGCCCGCCAGCACGACCGGCTAACATTACATATTGTGTGTGATCATCATCTAGTAGTCCACCTAATGCTCCGTGATCAGTTATACCAACATCAGTAGCACACTCCCAACGGTTAGCAGCTGTCCATTTTAAAATTTCTCCATCAGCACAATCAATATTGTTAGGTGCATAGGTAAAATACCTACCAGTACCACTTGTAACTTTATCGACACCAACGTCATTTATTTTAGCATCAGTTACAGAGGTATCTGCTAAATCAGCCGTTGCAATTGTACCGTCATCAATTTTAGCGCTAGTCACAGCATCGTTTGCAAGTTTTACTGTTGTAACAGAACCATCTGCTAAATCGGCAGTAGCAATAGTGCCATCATCAATTTTAGCACTAGTTACAGCATTGTTTGCAAGCTTTACTGTTGTTACAGAATCGTCTGCTAAGTCAGCCGTAGCAATAGTGCCATCACTAATTTTAGCTGAAGTAATGCCGCCATCTTTAACCTGAATAGTATTAGTTGCAATTTCAACAGTTGCATCATCCACAACAACTTGTAAGGTAGCGGCTCCACTTGTGGCACCACCACTAAGGCCTGATCCAGAGTTAGTGTTCACTTCAGTGATGTAGTTATTGTTACCAACAAGGGCATCTACCTCAGCTTCACTGAGAACTAAATCAGCTCTTGTGATCTCTCTTAAATTACCACCATCACTAATTAGTAATGTGTCAGTTCCAGCCACAGGGCCACTCATGTCGGTAACACCAGGAATATTAATGCTTAAGTTTCTAGTAGCAGTGATATCACCACCACCAGTTAAACCACCAGCGGCAGCTGTACCAATACTAACACTGGTATGATCAATATGTTCATTAGCTACAAAACCAGGCAAAGAGTCGTGATCTATTGTTACAACGCCACTTCCGTTCCAGTACTTTAAGCGATCAGTTTGAGAGTTGTACCACATTGTTCCTTCATGGCCAGCTAACAAGCCTCCAACCATAGTTCCTTCATCAGTATTATTATAACTACCAAGCAGTAAAGTGGTTGAAGGGTCCATCGAAATATGGCCAACTTCTGTAATATTATTGCCGTTCATATCAATAGCACCAGCCATTGCACCACCGGCAAGAGGTAGCTTGTCGTCAGTTTCACTTTTTAAATCGATAGCAGCAGCACCATCCCAATACTTTAAAGAGTTGGTAACAGTGCTAAACCAAGTTTTACCTTTATGAGCTAAAGGTGCAGCAGAAAAAGATGTAATTAAAGCTGGTTCAGAAACAGCATCATAAGTTCCCAAGTTAATAGTAGTGTCTGGGCTCATTGTAATATGGCCAGTGGCTAAAATATTGTTGCCATCCATATTAATTGCACCAGCCATAGTTCCACCAGTTAATGGTAGTTTTGTTGTATCGCCAGATGGTGCTTGGGCAATAAAAGTTTGAGTACTTTCATCCCAAACCATTACGTAACCATCGCCTGTAGCGCCAGTTAAGGTTGTGCTTAAGTTAGCTTGCACTTGCAAGCCACCAACTCTTGAGTCCACATAGTTTTGGTTAACAGCAGCATCGCCTGTGGCTGGTGTGTCCCCAACTCTTACACCGCCACCACTTAAATTTAAAACTCCGCCAGAAACTGGTAAATCAGAAGTTTTTGCATAAGCTGAATGAGTTCCAGCTAAAGTGCTAGTTAATAATGGGTAGTTTGTGCTTGAAAAAATATTTTCTAAATTAGCTTGGTTAAGTACATATGAACCACCACTATTGACTTGTAATAAATCATCTTTGCCCACGCCTTCTAAGCTTGAGGCATACATTGCATAGGGAGCAGAGTTTATAGCCATGTCAGGAGCAATTGTTACTGGCCCACTACTTCCTGTGTAGTCAAAAGTTACTCTTAGCTTTCTTTGATCTCCAGAGTTAGGTGTATAGTTTGTACCAGTGGCACAATTTAAACCAGTTCTGGAAATACTATTATTAATTGAACCGTGTATTCCTATGCCAGGATCAGCTAAAGTTACAGAGCCTTGACCCACGTTTAAACTGAATAAACCTTCAGAGCCAGTCATGTCTAATGTATGCTGCTCTTCATATAATACGCAGGCTTCAGGCCCGGCAGACAATAATTGTAATGTAAAAGTTACATTAGCAGCCTCAAGAGGCATAGTGCTAGGTTGGATAATGCGACCATGGTACGTAGAAATACCCGGAGCTATATTAGCAAAAGCTCCAAAAGAAAATAGTGAAATTAACGTACAAGTTACTATTTTTTTAATCATCGTAATACTTTATCGGCTAGACCAAAGGAGACTAAAGCTTATTTGTGTTGATTATCAAATCAAACCATTTATTAATAATACTAAACTTAGTAGAACTCAGTGTTTCTAAATTTGAGATAAAAATATGAGATCTAAATATTTTTTAAATTATAATAACTGTTTTAGAATGGGTATGTTTTCTCAATTTGGAATAGTATTTTTTTAATAAATAATATAAATAGGCTTGTCGAGAGATAAAACTATAACATGCTATTTTGTACTTTAGTTATTTATTCAGAAAGAAGCTTTTCAATTGTATCTAATCTTGAATTTGTCTGCTTTAGTTTATTTTTAAGCAATTTATTTTCAGAAGATAAGCTGTCTAATTTAAGCTGAGTTTTTTTATTTACTTCTTTTTGCCTTTTAAGTTCACTTTCAAGAGCAGCTAACCTTCGGTCGCCTTCATCACTCTTGTTCTGTAATTTTTTAATTTTATCTTCAAATTCTTTAGCTCTTTTATGTAACTCAGTATAATTAATTTCACAATAATTTTTATTGTCCTCAATAATGGCTTGTTGCTCTTTTGTTGCTTCAATTAAAGGAGCAACTAAGGCTGCATAATCCACCATTTTATAACCAGTACTCTCATCTTTAATAACTGTAGTTGGGAACTGAGTTTCCACTTGTTGAGCGATAACACCCACAGCTTTTTCCCCTGGATTATTAGCTTTATCATTCCATTCAAAGTAAACACCATCTAGGTTTAAAATTTTTTCAAGTGCACCGTCAATAGATATAATATTTGTTTTTAACCGACTATCAGAAGAGCACATAGTTGCTCCTGATCCATTTCCTAAGATACAAGTTGTTGATGTTCCTTGTACACGCACATTCCCAATAACATCTAATTTTTGGGCAGGACTAGATGTACCAATACCAACATCACCATTATTTTTAATAATTAATTTTTCAGTGGCCTCTCCTAAACCGTCAGTTGTAGTACCAAACCTTAACTCAGTGGGCACGTCATTATCAGATACAACTCCATCAACATAAGCATAAATAAAAGCGTGACGATCACTGCCCGTGGCATAACCATTACCGTCCCATCCAGCAAAACCAATACCACCTAATTTCCAGTCATCCTCAACTGAGCCTGTAGTTGGTTCTCTACGAAAATCGATGTCAATGCCTCCATTTAGCGATGTTGATGTTCCAACAAATAGTGGATCACTTGAATTTGACTTTATTTCTAAAATAGTTTCTGGATCATCCACTCCAATCCCCACATAACCATCTTCTTTAATAACCATTTTGCTACTAGCTGAACCTGAGCCATCATTAGTAGTGTGAAATTCTAAACGCGAAGGAACGTCATTGTCTCCTGTAGCACCATCGACCACAGCTCTGACCATAGCAGATATATGATACTGATCTCCATCATAGGAGTAAGTTCTAAATGAACCTAAAGCATCATCATCTTGTACCAATGTGGGAACAAGGCGAGTTCCTCTAGATTTATAAGACTGGAAATCAGCTTTAGCGTCTGGATCATCTGAGTGAGTGGACAAAAGCATATCTCCATTGGTCCCATCAGTGTGCATTTCAAACTTTGAGCCTGAGCTTAAGGCGCTTTCTGTACTAAGAATTAATTTTCCATCTTCTTGTAACATCATTTTTCTTTCAATACTTCCTGATCCGTCTGGAGTAGTTAAAAACTCTAAGCGTGAAGGAACGTCATTGTCTCCTGTAGCGCCATCGACCACTGCCCTGACCATAGCAGATACATGATACTGATCTCCGTCATACGAGTAAGTTCTAAATGAACCTAAAGCATCACCGTTTTGTACCAATGTAGGTGAAAGACGAGTTCCTCTAGATCTATAGGATTGAAAATCAGCTTTAGCGTCTGAATCATCTGAGTGAGTGGACAAAAGCATATCTCCATTGGTCCCATCAGTGTGCATTTCAAACCTTGAACTTGTGCTGATCGCAGCCTCAGTACTAAGTATGAATTTACCATTAGCATCTAAAGTCATTTTATCATGTAAAACTTCACCTGACCCTGATATTTGTAAGAGCTCAGTACCACCATTTTGAAATACAAAGCCTCTATTTGCTCCTGTCATCTTAAAGTACATATTAAAATCAGAAGCGGTATCTAAGCGTCCTCCCCAAGTGGCATCTGTAGCATCACTCATATGAATTCTAAATCCAGTTGTTTTATTAATGGCACTTCCCCAAAAATTTATACCTAACCCACTCGTAGGTAAAAATGCAAGATCTCCATTCTGTGTTGCCAAATCAATGGCTTGGATTGTCTCATCTAAAATCTCATCACTACGAACGGCATTAGTATTGATATCTAAGTGAGAAATAGTGTCATCTAAAATCTCATCACCACGAACGGCATCAGTATTGATATCTAAGTGAGAAATAGTGTCATCTAAAATTTCATCACCACGAACCGCTCCGGTAGCGATATCTCCGTGAAGAATTGTATCAGCAGCAATCTCTTGAGAGCGAACAGCATTATTAGCAATATGTGTGTGTAATAAAGCGTCTGTACCAACGCTAATAGTACCACTGCCAGTGATCGGTCCGCCTGTTAAGCCACTTCCCGTAGCAACACTAGTC
>CALLBC010000203.1 GCA_938001965.1 uncultured Bdellovibrionales bacterium
AAATTTTTGTTTGTATTTACAACTTTTTTTTAACAGGATGCGCCCATGGAGAGAGAAACACACCACGAGATATAGCTTCCTTTACCAGCGAACAAATTATTTTTTTGACTCATGCAAATGGAGCTCCTGTGGTTAGGAAGGGTAAGAGCTCTTTTATTTTAAAAGGCCCCCAAATTGTAACTATTTAAATAGCCTAAACTATGAACTTACAGCTTTTGAGTTTTAGATCCATAAATAATTATGATACGTGTACAGAGCCGTCCGAAAATTTAGTAATGCAGTTAACCCATGAAGGATTTTGTTATAATACGAATCCCATGAAATAACTTCCTAAATTAGAGCTAAATTTAGGGTTTATTTATAGGGCTTACATAAATAGTTATTTAGAAAAAAAGAACCAAATTAAATATTAAAGTCTACAGTGACACTAATTTTCTATGAACCTCATGAATTTCATTAAAGCTGGGTATGCGCGGCTGTTTGTACATATAAGTGTATGCCGCCCTCATTTGGCCCGCACATTTTCGTGCCTTCATTTTTCCAATTCCAGTGGCTAACCCACAACATGATATGGATTTAATCTTATGATTAATTGAGGATTCATTAAAATTTTTGATGACATTTAAAATGGCTCTAAATGCAAGATAAGCATTTAGGCTGCTAGATACATCAGAGGGAATTCTCATCGTCGGGGCTGATACTAGATAAGGCCATTTTACATTTTCTGTAGGAACAATAATAGCACTGCCCACCGGAAGTTCTCCATGATGGTCTTTTAAAATTGCTTTTCTTAAGTTTTCTTCAGCTTTAAAGCCAACAGTGTTTCTAATAGCTAAGTCAATGCCACCATCCATGATGCCAAAGCTATTTGCTGGGCTAATGATAGCATCTACAGGCTCTGAGAAATAATCAATATTAGAAGCCTGAACATTTTCAATGCCTGCAAAAGCCTCGGACCAGTATTTGACCAATTCAGCATTTTTATCGATTAAGTGGATTGAGGTTGGTAATTGTTCAATCATTAACGCGCTCCAGGCTAAAAGTTTGTGTTAAATTAATTATTTAAAAACAACTCAGATAACTTTTGCACTTGTTCAACGGTTATATTGTTAACCTTGGCAGCTTTCTTATAAACACGATCTAGGGCTGAACTGTTACCAGACTTAACATCATTTAAAGCAGAGTTTATCTCGTTAATGGTTAAGCCTGTGATGGCTTGTGAGTACTGGTTATAGTTGTACTCTGTCATAGTAGCTTTATTGGCTTTACTTAAGTTTAAAGCTAAATGAGAGATCTTTCTCACTCTATTTGCAGGTAAGCCAAACTGTACTGATAGTACTTCATTAGCATTGTCTAGTGCGATGGCATCTACAATCTCTTGAGCTTTTACGGTGTCAGCAGAAGTCATTTTAACTTTAGAGTATTTAAGGCCAGTGCCCACATCTAAAAATATATTCTCACCAGTATCAACTAATGGACCAGCTACTTCAAAACTATGATCTGCATAGTATTCATCAATTGTCATTCCGGCTTCATAACCATTTATGTTCCAAGCGTTATATTCTGCGTGGACCGGATCATAAAGGACTATGTAGTTTTCTTGGTAGTCACTTAATTTAACTAGTGAGAAGTGCCTGTAACTTTTGTCCTCATTAATATTCAGTGCATCCAAAAAGCTTAAAGCGGTTTCCTCTGGTGATAGGGGAGTTTCATTGCCGCTGTTGCTGCAAGAAATTGTAATTATTGAACAAACAATTAGGCTGAGTAGTGCTTTCATTTTTAAGCTCCTTAGGTTCTATTATAAATTATTTTTTTGATTGGGATATCAGTATTACACTGGAGTTGTTATGTCTATGAGTAATAAATATTGAGCACTAAAATGGATTTAATTTTCAACTCTGTACCCTGTAAGTATTGTAAATTCAACTAGTTTACTTTATTAATTATGTGGTTAGAAGTGAATGACCGTCTTTAAAATAGCTCAGTGAAATGTTTATACTTTTCCCCATAATGTCTTCCTAATTCAGTATTTTTATTTGTCTAAATGTAAGGTTTTTTAATTTTTTAATCACTTCAACGAACTAAATAATTGAATTTAAATGATTAGCACCAAAGTTATATTTAGATAATTTAAACCTTAATGAGTCGGTTTAGAGCTAACTTAAAAAGAGTTAGTGAATATTTGGTAAAAGATTGACTCTTTTCTGGGGCTCAAATAATTATCACATCTGTTGTGGTTAGGAAGGATAAGAGCTCTTTTATTTTAAAAGGCCCCCAAATTGTAACTATTTAAATAGCCTAAACTATGAACTTACAGCTTTTGAGTTTTAGATCCATAAATAATTATGATACGTGTACACGGAAAAAACTGATTTTGTTCAAGATTTTGAATGGTTCTAGTTATTTCAGATATTTAGCCGTTCAAAAATTTGAACAACTTTTTAAATAATAGATTTATGATGTTGGAACTCCTTTCACTACTGACTGGACTCATGATTAAAAAAAGTTCTCTCCAAAAAAGAGAAATTATAGCTTATACATAGGCCTTTGTCTTTTACCTCTATTTAAATATTCTCCTTAATGATTTGACATGATTTATTAATACTAATTTAATAAATGTATGAAAAATATATTTTATTTAATTATACTTTTTTTATCTCACAACGTTTTTGCAGAATCAAAACTTGAAAGTGCTTTTAAAAATGTTTGGAACGAATCAAAACAACAAATTTACCCAGAAGTATTAGCAAAAAAACATTTTACTGACAACAATAAAAATGTGCTTCTCAAGGATATCAAAAAGATAGACAGTTGGTATTCATTTGAAAGTATCTTAAATCCATTTTTATTAAGTCTAGGCGTATCTCATACATATTTTTATTCAGTCGAGAATGAGAGTTATTATTTTATGAGGTCTTTATTCACAACAAAAGACTTAATGAATCCTAAAATTTACCATATTGGCATGCAAACTAAAAAAGATGGAGAAAGCTTTTATGTTCGATCTACCTTAGAAGGTTATCCAGCATCTCAAATTGGATTAAGAAGGGGTGATAAGTTGTTAAGCGTTAACCAAAAAATTTTTCATCCATATCTCTCATTTAATGATGCTCCATCCAAGAGTTATATAATTAAATTTGAAAGAAAGAATAAAGTTATTGAGAAGAGCATCAAGCCTGTTTTTGAGTCACCACACTGGTCATTTGTTAATGCTTCAATTAATAGTGCTAAAGTTTTTTCTATTAATAAGAAGAAAATAGGATATTACCACTTATGGACAGGGACTCATCCAAGAGCACTTGAAGAGTTTAAAAAGGCGATAAGCAATAAATTAAATCAGAAAAATACTGATGGATTAATTATAGATCTAAGAGATGGTTTTGGTGGTGCTTGGTGGGATTATTTAGATCCTTTTTTTACTAACAGAACTTCTTATTTTGAAGCTACTGTAAAAAATAAGTCGAGTGAAGATAAAGTATTAAAGCCACCACAAAAAATTAACAAAAATGTGTACAACAAGCCAATAGTAATCATCTCCAATGAAGGAGTTCGGTCTGGCAAAGAATCCTTAGTCTACCAATTCAAAAAAACAAAACGCGCTCATGTTATAGGAACTACTACTGGAGGGATGTTCTCTATGGGAAAAGGTGTTTTTTCAGATAAAAATCATGATTACATCCTGTACTTATCAATTGCTGAACTGTTTTTAGATGGTATCAAAGTTGAAGGGGTTGGAATAAAACCAGATACCTATGTTAGTTACCCCTTAAAATCTAACTCTATTATAGATCCCCAGCTGGCAGCTGCAAAAAGTAAATTACTCAATCTATTGAATTAGCTGGCATATCAATTGCAGTACTGTTTTAGTGCTCTTGATAATACCTCAAGAAAATAAACATTAACAAGGAGAAGCTCTGTGAAGCTTGCTACAATATTCATTTTTGCAAATTTTGTCTTTATGTCAAATAGTTGGGCGTGTCTTGATATGGGTATCATGTCAGCTGAAAGTAAAACTCAAGCTATTTATAAGTATTTACGTGGACAGCAAGAACTATACTCAAACCTTTTCCTTACGGTTCACCAAATCAAGCTTAATACAGATGATACCGCTGAAATTATTTTCATTGAAAATAATGATACTTCAAATTTGATCTTTAAAAAGTTAAAAATTGAAAGTTTCGATGATTGCAGTCACAAGGCTGAAGAGTTTGAGTAACTTTGCTTTAGTACAAATGATCATATCAATTAAAGTTTACTAAGAGCTCATTTGGACGTTAATGACTTGGTAAAAGCACTATAACTTATTGGCCCCTGCTTATGAGCTTTAATAGCCATATTTTTCATATCTGTCACAGTGAAACTACTTACCAGAGCGTAAATAGCCATTAAAATAAAACCCTTCATAATTGTATCTATCATTTCCATTACTCACTTCCTTTTAGTTGCGGCCCTTGTATACAGCGTTAATATTGTTCAAGACCGCCTCTCGTTCTTTTTTAGAAAAAGCATAGCCTTGCCAATCACCTAACTTTCTCATAGCACATAAATGCATCTGAAGTGGTTAGGAAGGATAAGAGCTCTTTTATTTTAAAAGGCCCCCAAATTGTAACTATTTAAATAGCCTAAACTATGAACTTACAGCTTTTGAGTTTTAGATCCATAAATAATTATGATACGTGTACAGATTAATAGCAACGGCCGTGTGTAGGTATTTAAAATCTATTAAGTTACCTATAGGTCCGTTATGGAAAATCAAAAAAATGTTTTTAGACCAGACTATTGTACGTAAAGTTATATTTGATCTTGTCCTAAAATAAATATTGTTTATAGTTATTGTAAGCAGTCAACAGGAGACTTATTGGTGGAAAGTAGACTTTTTTTAATATCCATATTAACTTTTTTTATGTTCTTTAGTTCATCCTGCGTCACGCCACCTAAAATGTATGAAACTACTAAAATTGAAAATGTTCAAAACAAAAACAAACAAGCAATATTTGATAAAACTAGGCAATGGTTTTCAGAGACCTTCGTTAGTGGTAAATCTGTAGTAGACTATGAAGATAAAAATGCAGGGGTAATTATTGGAAATGGAGTTTATGCAGCAAGAACACTCTTCAGCTCAATGAATGCACACTACAAAATGAGAGTTGATATTAAAGACAGTAAAGTTAGGATAAATACTAAAGTATCGAAATACGTTATAGTTGGTGGTCAATACTCTGGTGTAACTGCAGGGAATATTCCTAGTGGGATTACTGATAAGACTAAAAAACATATAAAAGATCTTGAGTTATCACTTTTAGGTTACTTGAACGGAAAAAGTGCGCCAAATGATAATTGGTGATTTAGTGACATAGGTGATGATAGTGTTGATTTCGTCGGAATGTCGCAGAAGAAGTGCGTTTGCCCCTAGTAAGTTGCTTGATACTCATGTATAAATTTTATCCTTATTACTTTTAGCTAAACTGGCTTGAGATATCATGCTTTTTTTCAAGCGTTGGTTAGACATTTTAATAAGACCTCTAGCTCAAGCACATCTCTTTACTATTTGATATATGTCATTTTTGATTTCTAGCCAGTCTCGATCGTAATTTGAGACCAAATAATCCATTAGGTTTTCAACATTTAGTTTGATATCACGTAGAACAAGGGCTAAAGCTTGAATCCTTAAGGGTTGTGATTTTGAGCACTCAGGGTAAAATACTAAAGGCGTACAGGCTTTAGACTTATCAATATATACGTGGTTAGGAAGGATAAGAGCTCTTTTATTTTAAAAGGCCCCCAAATTGTAACTATTTAAATAGCCTAAACTATGAACTTACAGCTTTTGAGTTTTAGATCCATAAATAATTATGATACGTGTACAGTCGGGCTAGCTCGATTTTTATATGGAAATACAACAGGCATTGCTTCTATGCTCATATAATTAGCTCAAGATAGAGACTCTTAAATCACATATCTTATGTTGTTATAAATCTATTAAGTAGGATTTAAGGAAAACTTAGTAAAGGATGCAACTATCCGTAATTCTCGATTTATCAGAAAACTATAACTTATAGATGTAAGTAACATTCCCAAACTATTTATTTTACTTGAACTTAATTTTGAGAAGACCCCTGAAAACAAAAAAGCCCCTACATATAGGGGCTAGAGCTACTTATTCTAATAGTAGATTTCCTAACTTAAATCCTTAAAAACTATTTAATACAGGCATAGCAACTTTTAAATTTTCTATCAAAATTACCAGGTCCATAAGTAGATCTAAATTTAACTTTAGAGGTACTCAGCTGATAACAATCATAATCGTTATCAACAGCATAATCTCGACACTCTTTTACTGAAGAACTGTTATAAATAAAATCACAATCGCCATTCGGCTCCTTATAACTAGATTTTTTATAATAAGCTCTAGTTTTTTCTACATGCACATCCGATGATGTCCAAAAATCACATTTCTCGGTGGCACCTGAAATTGTCGGTGCTAAAAAAAATATGTAAAATATTGATAAGTAAATACTTTTAATCAAAATAAACTCCTAATTGGTAAGTTGCGTCCTCTTTTCTCTTAGCTTTTAATTAAATAAGATTAAAAATAAGACAGCTTTAAATAAATTTATAATGCATTTTATCATAAATATTTGAATTGAAAATAGACCCTGAAAATAAGTAAAAACAGCCCTCAAATCGACCAAAATATCCACAATTTTTTACCTAAAAATCATCACGATCTAAAACCCCACTCCCTTTAAAGTCTGAAGGCTTTGGTGCTGTTGATGAATATTCAAGCTTTGTCTTTAAATCAACGATCTGAGAAGCTAGGGCCTTATTTTTACTAACAACAGAGCTATAAGCCTCCTTATATTCTTTAATCCGAGCTGATATAGTTTCATCGAGTTCATCTCGAGCCTTATCTAATAAATCACGCTCTATTTTAACCCTTTTACGAACTTCTTGTTTAATATCTTTTAAATCTTCATCATCACCCCAGGTAGAGTATAAATATAATGATGGGCCACCTAAAAATAGTGCAACCCAAATAATCCAACCAAATTCCTTTCTATCAAAAAGCACCTGACGCTTTGAAAGCTTATTTAACGATTTAAAAATTTTGCTCTTATAAGCACTTGATCTCAAACGGTTAAAACTATTATGAAGCTTTGGCCATTCAATAAATTGAGTCTTCTGTTTTCCCTTTTCATCCACATAAATAGTACGCTCAGAACCTGCATGAAAAACCATAAGTGTCGTAAAAACCATCAACGAATATGTAATTAAAAGAGCCCTATAATTATACCTACTCCGAAGATAAGAAGCCCCCTCTTCTACCTCTAAAGCTACTTTTGTAAAAAACTTAAAACACCAATAAATAAGCCCTGACATTAAAGCAAAAGGAAGCACCACAAATACCAAAACCGGCCAAAAAAACAGTAACAAATATATAGCAAACGCCCCACCACCAAATATAAGTACCAGGGCAAGTAACGTATCTAAACCATCATTATTAGAACTCATATTTTACCTCTTTTTTTAATACCATCTGGCCAAAAGTTATTTAAAAAATATAAGTAAGACTCAACTGAGAAACTCTCATTATCACCAGCAATTGATAAAAGAGACCTCTTTATCGTAGGAGTTGCCCCTACCCAAATTACATGATGAATTAATGAATCACGCTCCATCATCACAGACCTAAAATCCCAATATTTATCTTGATAACGCTTCTTTTTCCGGGTTGATGCCTCAATTTCAAATATCACCCGCTTTCCCTTTTTACTTATAAAAACCCCATCTGGGACTACACTCTTAGGTAAGTTTTGATTTGAAAATTGACTACTAAACCCTTCCATCTTAAGCCTACGATCAGAAAGCCACTTCATAACACGCCCTGAACGCTCTAAAGCGATCCTGCAATCATTTACACGCGTATCATGCTCGTAGTTTCTAAAATCTACTTTCTTTACTGGAGGAGCATAAGCATCATTTGGCCGCCTGCTTTCAATGATTTTAAAGCCTAAAGGACTCAACAAGTACACAGACTTAGACTCCGTATACACCTTTTGAGTCGATATTAAGCCTGCCTTTCTTAAGATCTGTAAGCGCTGACGAGTTACAAAAAAGCCCTTGGGAAGCGGGTCATCAACACTCTTTCTGATATCAAAAAACATAAAGTAAATCTGCTCGAGGCTTGCAAACTTCTGATCCAGCAAGAAGCTAAATATAGATATATCTCGCTCTGTTAATCTAAATCCCAAAGACTTTCTACTCTTTACTTTGCGCTTAACTGTATCCATCTACCACCCCTATTAACCCTCCAATACATAAATAAAAGCCTTAAATAATAAATATAAGTACTAAAATATCTACTACAGACCACACCATAAATACCTACCAACTAAACCTAACCATGAACTCGACTACTGCATCTCGTAGGGAGGGAGTAGTCGAGTTCATGGTTAGGTGCCGCTTTACCTCTAAATAGCTGATTTTACTTGGTGTGACAGTCTCTTTAATCCCTTAAAGTCCTAAATTAACTAAAGGATATTTTTGAGGGACTTTTTATAGGACCTTAAAATACAAAAATTTTACGTACAAACGCTAGAGTCTTTTAATTTTTTAAAAAATTAATATTGAATTATTAGATATTTTTTTGAGCTTTATAAGTTTAAGGTTCCCAACTTTTTTGAAAAAAAGTTGGGACAGCAAGCAGCACAGTAACTTCAATTTAAATTAATAGCTTTGTCTGCGCGCTAGTTATTTTTACTTAAGAGGCAGATCCCCAGAGCTTTCTAATTTTTTTATTTTACCCATTAAACCTGGTATCTCTTTTTTGCCTAAGACTAGAGCCTGGACAGATAGATCTACATCAAGTTTATTAAAATGAATAGCAGACCCTCCACTAAAAAGTCTAAAATCACCCCTGCTCTCTTTCGAAGCATCAGCGAGTGATGGATAAAAAGCTAAAGGAACAGCAATTACTCTTCCATCAACCAACTCAAGATTTATCATATCATCTGTTAACCAAACTTTTTTGGCTAAAGGTTCTTGTTCAACTATGTTTTGGGCTAATGAGCTCATAATACTTCTCCAAAAATTGTTCTCTATACTCTACCACAATTCGTCTTGCATTGCTTAAATCATTTCCACTCAAACCCTTTGTTTTTTGAAGCGAAACTACTGGTTCAAGCCAAAATATTGCTGAACCATCACCTTTCCCTTTCTCTACATGTATATGAGGGGCTTTAAATTCGGGCTCAGCCAAAAAAAAATAAAACCTGAATCCATTTTTAATCAACAATGTCGGCATAGTTCTCCTGAAAATAACTTTGTAATTGAATATCCTGTAAGGTTCCGCCCTCTTCAATAATATTATTAGGAGGAACAAGTTTATTTATCTCATCTTGGTCTAAATTGAGCTTCCAAGCTTTGTATTTTTTTAACAAAGATATTTCTGCTTGTTTATTTTTTAATTCTTTAAGTTTCTGGGATCTATTTGCAAGTTCATTCAGCATATTTTGCTCTTCAGCTATATAAGCCTCAGATACATACAGATTGGATTTCTTTAATACCCCAACTATAAGGTTAAGTTTACCAAATCCGGCCCGTACAGAGCCATTTCGTAGGTCTAAGGCATAATGATTTAATGACTCTTCGATTTCTTCACAACTCAAAGAAGTAACTTGTAATATTTGTTTCAAATGACTTTCGCGAAATCCGACTTTATCCAATTCGTCAGGGATTAAGATATTATGTTTCAATAAAAAGTTATCCACATCATCGATAGTAGTAGTACTTTTTAAACTTTTAATCTTACTACTACTATGGGGACTTGTACTAAGTTTCGTACTAAGTTCCGTACTCACTTTGTTCTCAGTTTGTACTAAGTTTGTACTCACTTTGTTCTCAGTTTCAGCTTGAAGAAGGTCTTGAAATATTGATTTTGGTATAGAATAAACAGTCCAACCTCCTCGGCCATTTTTAAAATTTTCTCTATTAATAAAGCCCTTTTTTTCTAGCCTTTGAATACTCTGTCGGACAGAGTATTTGGTGCTTTTAGAGCTTTGAGCTAAATATTCAACGCTTAGTTTTTCTGTTTGGTTAAACTGATTTCTTCGTATTGAAAAATAAACTAAAATAAGTAATTTTTTTTGAAGGCCAACAAGAGCTGAAAAGTCCAGTTTTGTACTCACTTTGTTCTTAGTTTGTACTAAGTTTGTACTAGATAGTGTACTAAGTTCCGTACTCACTTTGTACTCACTTTGTTTTTTTTCAAGCTTTTCCGTACTCACTTTGTTCTTAGTTTGTACTAAGTTTGTACTAAGTTCGCTTATGCTGCTGTTCTCAGTTTGTACTAAGTTTGTACTCACTTTGTTCTCAGTTTTATTTGGATGATCTCCGGAAGTTTTAACACTTTTCTTTGTCAGATTAATATTTTTCTTCTTTTTAGGCCCCAAGAAATTAGAAAAATCTTTAGCCATTGGTAACTCCTTCAATTTTAACCCAAAGCTCTTTAATCAAATCAAAATAATTATCCGATAAAGACGAATTTGGTGCATCCTCAAAGACTGTTTTGAATTTTAAGGAGTTCTCTTGCCCTAAAACAGTTCTTCGAATTGAATTATTAGAACAAAGGTCCCCATACTCTGTTCTATATTGTGCCTCTATTTGTGCGCTAATTTTAGAGTTTTCACGTAGAGTAGGTATTACAGAAAAACTATCCCAAAAAAGGTCATTTTCTTCTTTAAACTGAGAGATCCTCTGAATATTCTGAGAAACACTTCGATAAGAACCTACATCACAACCCAGTGGAGATATGACGTGATTAGAAGCGAGTAGTGCATTTTTTATAACAACCGACCAACTTGGCGAACAGTCAAAAATTATCAACTCATACTTACTTTTGAGTGGCTTTATTAATTTTGAAATACTATCTATTTTGTTATCTCTAGAGCTAAATTCATGTTCAAGCAAAGAAATATTTGGGTTTTCAGGTAAATAGTGAAGCGTAGGCAAGTCACAGACTTGTATAACCTCATGAATCTTATAATCACCCTTAACAACGCTAAACAAACCAGGAGGAGATTTTACGTCCTCAATGGATTCGTATTGATCTAAATTTTTAGACAATAAATCAGTTATAGAACACTGAACATCAAGGCCTATAACAAGAGTCTTTATTCCATTTAAGGCAGCTGTTCTTGCAATATTAAAAGCCAATGTTGTCTTTAAAACACCTCCTTTTGCAGTATATACACAAGCTACTTGGCATGACTCTGGAGCCTTAATAAAGCCATACCTCAAACCTAAACCAGGTAGCTGCTCTGTAGTCCAAAAACGAGCAGAAACTTTTCCACGCTGCTCTCTTTGTGCTGGCGGGATCAATTGCTTTAATTCCTCACTTTGTAAAATATTTGAATAAAGTCTTTTCTTAAAAAGCTTCTCTACCTTTCTTGTTGTCCATTTATCCATTTAAAACCCCATAAGTTATTACCCTTTATTTAAGTATATTTATCTAAAAACACTAATGTCAATGGATAAACCAGAAGGTCTAGTGTTAACAGAGCTATAACTTATAGATGTAAGACTTACACCTAAGTTATTGATTTTACTGAATTTTGGTTTTGAGAAGACCCTAACCAAAACCTCAAACACTACATATAGTGATTTTAATCAAATAACCTAGTCCAGTTTTAGCCCAACAACTAAACAACAAATCAAAAGCACATAATAATAATAATAGGAGAACTACTTATGAAATATGTTTTACTTTTAACAGCTGCTACTCTAATCAGCTGCCAACACTCTCCGAAGATAGAAAAAAGAACGCCCGCCTCAGAAGAACAGGTAGTCGAAATAACCGACTCATCTATTCGTAACGAAATGATATTAAAAATATCAGAGCGTATGAAAGTAAATACTGAGCAAGTTGAAATATTAAAAATAAGGAAAACTTTTGCAAGTTACATTATGCAATTAAATAAAGTAAACCCAATAGCCTGGTTTTTAGCTGCGGGAATATCGGCAGGAGCAAGAAGCACCAAACCATTTCAGGAAATAACAACACTTGGACCTAATGGGAATGAACTATTATTCTATATAATCAAATTTAAAATTGATGGGAGAAATGGATACTGCACACAAAGGTTATCCACCAAATATTTAGAAAAATGTATGCTAGAACACTAAAATAATCACTCAACTTATTTTTTATTTTAAGGATACAAGTGGTCGACGCCGAGCTCATTCTCCCACGGGTAAACCCGTGATACTCTGTCTTCAACCACATAAAAAAACCTAATTTAATTAAAAAATAAATTACAATCTTCTCAAAATACATCATCATTATCTAAAACTCCAGAACCTTTAAAGTCTGAAGGCTTTGGAGCTGTTGATGAATATTCAAGCTTTGTCTTTAAATCAACGACCTGAGAAGCTAAGGCCTTATTTTTATTAACAACAGAATTATAAGCCTCCTTATATTCTTTAATCCGAGCTGATATAGTCTCATCTAATTCATCTCGAGCTTTATCTAGCAGATCACGCTCTGTTTTAACCCTTTTACTAACTTCTTGTTTAATATCTTTTAAATCTTCATCATCATCCCAGGTAGAGTATAAATACAGTAATGGACCACCAAAAAATAGTGCAGCCCAAATAATCCAACCAAACTCTTTCCTATCAAAAAGCACCTCACGCTTTGAAAGCTTATTTAACGATTTAAAAAATTTGCTTTTATAAGCACTTGATCTCAAACGATTAAAACTATTATGAAGTTTTGGCCACTCAAT
>CALLBC010000204.1 GCA_938001965.1 uncultured Bdellovibrionales bacterium
TCGTCAGATTTGTTTTCTGAAACAGCAGTTCTTAATTTTTTTTCTAAAGTACGAATCGTCTTTTTAGTCTGGCTATTACGAGCAGTTTTAGTGATTGTTTGTCTCGCTCTCTTTTTTGCCGATTTATGGTTTGCCAAGTGGGGCCTCCTGAATTTCTTTAGTAAGTAAGACATGATAGCTATCATGATGATGACACTCAAAGCAAGAAAAAATGGCTAAAAGCTAAAACCTCTTCCTAAACCCCTGTATTTAATGCACAATATTCTAAGCTTAGCTCTGCTGAACTAAAACAAAAGGCCAGGGATTTGGCCCTCAGATCAAAATAAAAGGCCATGGAGGCTCTGAATTGTCAAAAACCAAGGATCAGGCAGTAAAAACTAGAAAAGGCAGCGTTTTACAGTCGGCCTTGGCCATGTCTGCTGGGACTATGACAAGTCGAATTCTAGGCCTAATCAGGGATATGCTGCTCACAGCATTTTTTACCACAAAAGTAACCGATGCCTTTTTAGCGGCCTTTAAATTGCCTAACTTATTTAGACGAATACTAGGTGAAGGCTCATTATCTGTGAGCTTTATTCCTGTTTACTTAGACACCCAAACTAAGCACGGGCAAGAGGCTTCTAAAGAGTTAGCCGGAAGTTTATGGTCAATTTTAATGTTGGTGGCTGCCAGTCTTAGTTGTTTGGCAGTAGTTTTTATGGACGATCTATTTCCCTTAATCATTCAAGGTAAAGGTTTTGCTGATGTCCCTGGTAAAATTGAGTTAAGCGTATTTTTAGCTAGAATCATGTTCAGTTATTTATTTTTAGTAACAAGCTATGCATTTTTAATGGCTTTAGCTAATGCTCATAAATACTTTTTTATTCCTGCCCTTGGTCCAACCGCATTTAACCTAACATTTATAATATTTGCTTTATGTTCTTATCAGTTTAAGTTTTTAGAAGGAAAGTTGTTAGCCATTGGTGTACTAGTGGGTGGTCTGTTTCAGCTATTACTAGTTTTAGTTTATTTGTATAAAAAATCTTTAGTGCCTAGGCTAAAATGGAATATAAATGCTAAAGGTTTAAAAACCACATTAAAAAATATGTTACCAGGTATGATTGGTTTTGGAATAGTGCAATACCTAGGAATTATTAATTTATATTTTGCAAGTTTATTGGAGGAGGGTGCGCTTTCCTTTATTTATATTGGTGATAGAATTTTAGAGCTACCACAGTCATTAATTGCCATTAGCCTTGGTAGTGCCCTCTTACCAACCCTTTCTAAGCTTTGGTCAGAAGGTAATAAAGAGAAATTTTTAAATGAGAGTTTAAAATATCAAAAGTTGTTAATTTATATGGCTATACCATGTTGTATTGGAATGTTTGTCCTAGCCAAACCAATCATACAAACTTTATTTCAAAGAGGGGAGTTTAGCTTAGATAAAGTTAACTCAACAGTGGTTGTGCTGCAAATTTACAGTGTACTGTTGTTGGCATCCAGTTTAAACAAGGTTTTAATTCCTAATTTATATGCCATAAAAAATACTTGGCTACCGGCTTTAATAACTGTTTTTAGTTTATTAATACATATTTGCATGGCTCACTTTTATTTTGTTGAGGCCATGGGCCTCAGGGGACTTGTTTTATCCACCACCATAGCGGGATTTATTAATATGTTCTTGGTTTTAATTTGTTGTAATGCTTTGGTTGGCAAAATGAATGTGGGCAGTTTAATTGTTACTTTACTTAAAAGTTTGGGCTTGGCATTAGTAATGGGTGTTGTGATTTATTATTTGAATAGTTTGGTTAATATGGATAGCATGAATAGTATTTTAAGAGCAGTTATTTTATTTGGGATTATTGCATCTGGGGTACTTGTTTATGGAACTTTATCAATTGTTCTAAAAGTAGACGAATTTACCCAAGTTAAAAAATTACTAAGGAGATAATTTATGAGAGCAATTTTATTAGTGATTACTTTGTTAGTATCAATTTCTGCACAGGCCATTTTAGTATGTCCTGAGCTTCAAGGCTCATATACATGTGGTGAGAACAGACGTGTTCAAGCAACAATTATTCAATACGAAGATGATGAAAATACTATGAACTATGAAATGTTTAATGATCATTTTATTGCCGACGGTGAAAAACATGAATCAACTGTAAGAAGGCATGCTAAGGCAGAGTATGTTGCTGAGTGTGATTATCAAAAGTTAAATATTAAGTATACTGCATTTCATGAGGATGGAAGGCTTTCGCAAACTGAAAACATAACCCTAGAAAGGCTAAGTGCAAGTAAGTTTGAGCTTAAAAGCGTTGTGCGCGTAAAACATGCCCCTTACCCAGACAGAGTCTATGAAATGTCCCTGCATTGTGAGTTGATCTAGTTTCCTTATTGTTTTTGACCAATCAGCTCTATGGTTGTTCTTGTTGAAAATGAAGTCTTTAAATTGGTAATTTGGTATTTTCCAAGAAGGGTCACCAAGTTTTTTTTGTTAAAATAAAAAACATGATCTGGTGTATGAACATGCTTCCAGGACTCAAAGTTTTTAGGAACTCTAATATGTCCAGCATCAGGTGTGGTCACATATAAAACACCACCAGGGTTAAGTAATTCACTAACAGGCTTTACAAACTCATTAAGGTCTGTCACATGCTCAATAACATCACGACAGTTAATTAGGTCATATTTTACATCGCTTTCAGCTAGGCGTTGTTCAATACTTTGAGTGTAAAACTGAGCATTAGGGAAGTTAATTTGGGCCTGTTTAACCGCCTCATTAGATAAGTCAATGCCATGGGCTGTGAAGCCAAGGTCTTTAGCTGCTCCTACATAGGAGCCAATACTACAGCCAATGTCTAAAAACTGTTTACCATTAGACTTAATATATTTCTGTAAAGATTTAATTTTACTTTTAGCTCTTTTGAACTTGTGATTCAGCCTTGATTGATAGTAATCAATATTAGAATTACCGTTATAAAATTTGGTTCTTACTTCAAGGCTTGGCAGAGGGTCTAGTTGATATAAGTCACAGCTGTTACATTGAAAAATACTATACTCATCTTTATTTCCAATTTTAGTAAATTGTTTATTATTGCAAATTTGGCAATTATTAAGCATTAGGTAATTTCTCCAGTTTATAAGTTGTATCAATTAAATGATTTTCTAAATTTTAAGTTCTTTATATTTTATAAAGCGCGCAGTTCTCGCCGAAGGCGAGCTGTTTGAGCACTTTGTGAAATATAAAGAACTTAAAATTTAGGGAATTATTTAATCTGACAGTCATTATAGGCTTTTTTTAGCCTGTTGCCAAAAACTTTCCATTTCAGACTCACTCAAATTCTCTAATTTTTTATTTTGATCATTGATCATATTGTCCATTTTAACAAAGCGTTGGTTAAAACGGTCATTAGTGAGTTGTAGGCTCTCTTCAGGGTTAATATTTAAGTGTCTAGCCAGTTGGCAAACTGAAAATAATAAGTCACCAATTTCGTGTTTAATATTTTCATGATTGTTTTCTTTTATTGCTTCTTTTACTTCAGTGAGCTCTTCATCCACTTTACTAATAACGCCATCAATCTGCTGCCAATCAAATTTTCTTTTTTTAGCTTTTTCACCCATTTTTAAACTGCGAAGTAATGGGGATAAGCCTGTGGGTATGTCAAAGCCCGGCTTTTTAGGTTTGTTTTTCTTTTCTAATTTTTTGATCTCTTCCCAATTAACTAAAACTTCATCTGATCCGCTAACGTTGTCATTTGCAAATACATGGGGGTGTCTGCGGATCATTTTTTCATTGATAGACTCAATAACATCATTAATAGAAAATTTATTGTCTTCCTTTGCAATTTGTGAATGTAGCAAAACTTGTAAGAGCATGTCGCCAAGTTCATCCTTCATTTCTTCAAAGTTATCTCTATTGACGGCATCAATAAATTCGTAACACTCTTCAACGGCATAACGGGTAAGGCTTTTATGGTTTTGTTCTTTGTCCCAAGGGCAACCATCAGGGCCACGTAAGTGCTCAACAACTTTAACAAGGCTTGAAAATTCTTTTAAGTGCTCAGGGGCTTTTGGCATTTGATCCTCTTTTTTGATATTTTTTTTTTTTTAAACTTAGAGTCAATACATACTCATCATTAAAGAGCCTATATAAGCCTATCTTCTCGCGAAGTCTAGGACTAGATAGGCTCTTTAAATGACTAGTTAAAATACTGAACTCCTAACCTTTTGGAGAGCTAGAGCACAAGCCCATTGTCGTAAAATTTAACGCCTTAGAATAAAAGCCTTAAAACCTTGATTTTACAGTAAGTTCTAGCTAGGAATTAATTGCCGGAAATACGCGGAGGAAAATAATATTATTTAATGATATTATAAGTTTAGAACTATGAAAAATAAAAATCCAAATCGTAATAAGTACTTAGATTACTCTGACCATTTATTTAAGTGGATGGAGGGGTTAGGTATCCATCAATCATTTTTGGGGCGATTGATAAGTTATATGGAAGCGCGATTAGGGGTAAAGCGATTATTTGCGGTTTTTGTTTTTAGTATTTTTGTTTCTGTATTAGTAAATATTAATATTAGTTCATCTCATAACTATCGCTTAGGGCAAGTTGCCAGCAGTGATATTAAATCTCCTGTGAGTTTTAATATTATCGATGAGAAAAATACTTTTTTATCAAGACAAGAAGCGGTCAATAGTGTCCCTCCTGTTTTTGATTTCTATCCACAAGCTTATGAAAAGTTAATTAAAAATACCAAAGCTGCATTTTCACAAATGAGAAATATTTCTTTGAGTGAACCCAATAAACCTTTAGTTGATAAAAAATTAAGTTTTGAAATGACAATTGGAATTGATGTCCAAGATGATTTATTTTTCTGGCTCAATGAAAATAGGTTTAACGCAAAAATTGAAGGCATAGTTATAGAGTCCTTAACACTTTGGTCAAAAAAAATGATTTATGATGGGGCGGTGAGTTTACAAGTGGAGAGCATAAATTCTATTGCCGTAAAAGGTAAGGAGGAGCTCAGAGAGTCTTTATACAATATTGAGCGCTTGCTAGACATACGAAAGAAAAAATTATTTAAAGTGGCATTAAAAAAAGATGAGAGTTTTAGTCAAACGCCTCAAAATATTCAAAAGCTAGCTCATGCTCTTATAACTCCCAATTTGATTTTTAATATTAGAGAAACAGAATCTAGACGGCAAAAAGCCAGTGATTTAGTTCAGCCAACAAAAATCAAAATTAATAGAAATCAATTGATTGTTGCTAAAGGGGACTTAATACAGTCTAGTCATTTAAAGATACTTAATGAGATTCAAAAACTAAGATCACTAAAGACGGTGTTGTTTAAGATATTAGTGACTACAATATTATTTTTTATTTTAATGGTTATCTTTTTGTCGTTTGTTAAAAGATTCACTGCAAACAAAGTTAATATTCTAAAAAAAGATTTAGCGATACTATCAACAATAACCTTGGCCTCTTTGCTAACTATTAAGCTTTTCATATTTATTTCTGAAACCTCTTTGTATGTCAGCTTAGGTGATTATGTTGGCTCGGAAGCTTTTTTGTACTTGGCTCCACTGGCAATGGCTCCCATGCTGGCGGGGTTACTTGTATCATCGGGTGAGTTAGTTTGGCTTTTTACATTGTTTTTTGCAATTGTTCTGTCGAGCATGATTGATTTTAATTTTAGTTTATTTGTTGTGTCTCTGGGGAGTGGTGTTGCTGCTGCGAGAGGGGTTTATAGTTGTGAAAAACGAAACGACATTTATTTTGCCGGCTTTAGGGCGGGGCTAGTGGCTGCTCTTTTAGTTTTTTTGATTGGCATTTTATTCCAAGGTCAAACTAACCTTAGTTTTTTAAATATAGTATTCATTAGTGTGGCGGCATTTTTAGGTGGTGTAATTTCAGCTCTTTTTGCTTTAATGATTATCCCTGCTTTAGAATCTCTATTTAATTGCACCACAGATGTGAAGCTTTTAGAGTTGAGTAACTTAAGTCATCCATTGATGAAAGAAATGATTATGAAGTCTCCTGGTACTTATCACCATGCTCTGGCTGTGGGTAATATGGTGGAAGAAGCGGCTAATAAAATTGAGGCCAATGCCCTATTGGCCAAAGTAATGGCTTATTATCACGATATCGGAAAGATTGAACATGCCCAGTATTTTATTGAAAACCAGCGCCCCGGGCTCAACCCTCATGATGAAATTTCTCCGTATATGAGTAAAACAGTAATCATTGCTCATGTTAAAGATGGGGCTGAGCTGGCTATTAAACATAAGTTAGGTCGAGCCATTGTGGATGGTATTTTGCAACATCATGGTACCACTCTTATTAGATACTTTTACAATAAGGCTCTTGAGCTTAAAGGCAATAGTGAGGTCGAAGAAACAGAGTTTAGGTACCCAGGCCCTAAGCCACAGTTTAAGGAGGCCGCACTAGTGATGTTAGCTGACAGCATTGAAGCGGCTGCTCGATCCATTGCAGAGCCCACACCTGTTAAACTCACCACGTTAGTGCAAGATATCATTCAGTCTAAATTTATAGATGGTCAGTTAAGTGAGTGCAACCTTACATTTAAAGAGCTTTCAATGATAGAAGATACATTTAAAAAGACAATACTTAATATTTATCATCATAGAATTGATTACCCGCAAATTGAAAAAACAAAACAAAAAGCTAGTGATGTTATTAAATTTAAAAAGAAGAAGAAATAAATGGAATGTTTAATAGTTAATAAATCTGATATTCCTGTTCCACGAAAGTACATGGAAAGAGCATTTGAGCTTTTTGAAAAAGAATTAGTAAAAAAGAAAATAATTAAAAAACAAAAAGGACTTGAGTTAACAATAGTTTTTTTAAACGAGAACGAGGCCAAAAAAATTAACTTTGATTTTCGTGAAAAAAATTATGCCACCGATGTATTGAGTTTTGAAAATATGGACCCTGAATCCTATGGTGAGTTAATCATTTGCTCGCAAGTGGCCAAAAAACAAAGTGTAGAGCATCAATTGAGTTATAGAGACGAACTAATCTACTTAACATTGCATGGCTTTTTACACCTTTTAGGCTTTGATCATGAAGTGAGTAAAAAACAAGAGAAAATAATGTTTGATTTGCAAGATGGTTTGTTTGAAAAGTTCTTAAGTAAAAAAAAATGATTATATATGTAATTTACCTATAAGCCCTGATCTAAGCAATTTTATAAATTTTCAAAAAAAATTATTAGAAAGTATAAAACTTAGATAATTTTTAAAGAATTACAAGTATCAAATAAATACATTTTATTTATAAATATATTTTTACGAACACCTACTTTCATTGCCTGTGATGAATAATAGGAGTTTATCATATTGAGGCGCATAAAGTTTCCTAGACCTTCGCCGATATAAATATGACTATTTTTAGGAGGTACGTTTGTGCAAAAATTTATTTTATATACTAATATTAACAATATTATTCCCAATTACTTCTTATGCCAATCACTTTATAATTGGTCAACCAATCATACCGCTAAAAGAATACAAGACACCAATTAATTTTACCATAAATATGAACTCGAATTATAGCCAGAGAAATATAATTTACTTACCGTGCACAGAAATCTTACCTGATCCAACTAGTTTTACGGTTGATCAACTTAGAGCTCATACAAAAAACGAGCTAAAAATTGGTGACTACATAAGGTATGAATGGTTCGGCCAATCCTCTTTTGATGGTAGACAGTATTGGAGTCTTTCTACAAATCTAGTATTTGAAAATAGCGCAGGAGAAGAAATAAAAAGTCCAGTCCAAGATATTGATGGTAACTACTTTGCTGGACGTGAGCATCAAGGGGGGCATGTTATTTCTTCAGATAGTGATTCACCAGAGGCGTATCAACAACCTTTAAAGAAGACTCATTTCATTATCACTGAGGATTTACATAAAATATCTGTTGTCACTCCTCGCGTTCGTTGTGATCAATTACAAACAATTGACTTAGAAGGAAATACAAAATTTATACCTGGCAGTAAATATAGTCCAGCTACTAATAATGGCCGATTTACATTTCTTACTCCTGTAAAAGCTGATTTAAGTATTCCTGATGTCCAATCAAATATTGAGCTAAATCCAGATACAGACACTAACTTAAGATTCTATAGAGTTTTTATTGACGAAAAATATACAAGACCAATAGACAACCCTTATCTGTTCTCTATTGAAATGAAAGTTAATGGGATAGTAAAAAGGACTTCTAACCTCAGTAGTTTCGTTGTATTTAATACGGAAAACCCATCTTACCCTATCAATGAATTTTGGGTTAATATTAATGTGCAAGGCATAGTTATTCCAGAAGATGCAGAGATTACTTTTGAATTGGGAGCCATAGATGAGTTTGAGGAAGCAACATATGAAAATAATATTTTTACCATAGGCAATAAAAATCTAAATTTGCATCATCTATCAATTGGCCAAGTTCATGAATACGAAACAGATAGCGCTGTTGAAGTGGTAAAAGATAAAAAGCTGGACTTTCTGGTTCATATTAAAGAAAAAAATACAAACCCAGATAGTGAGCCTTACCAAATAAACGTAGAAATAAGAGACGCAGCTACTGATGACTTAATTGTCAACAAGGTTGTTTCTAGTGTAGGCTTATTTAAAAACAAAGAAACACTCATATATATTCCGCATATTTTTTCTCAAGAAGGTAATTTTAACTACTATGCAGAAGTTAAAACTATAGATCTTATTGAAAGTAGTGTTGCTGATAACGTCAAAGCTTTTAGTGTTAATTCTATTGTAACAAGTGATATAAATATTTTGCGACTTACTGCTACAGGTTGTGTTAATAATGTAAACCCAACTCCTATAAACTGCTATGAAAGACCTTCTGTTCTCTTTGAAAATGATATTTTTAATTCTGAAAATTTCTTGAATAAGTTATTACCTGTTAAAGAAGGTGGATTATCATTTAGTGATACAATCACAACCTTTCAAGGTGAGGCTGACAACACACCATTTATATTACGTCTTCCAGGTCCTACAGTAATAGAGTCTGGACTTACAAATGGTTTATCCAAAGATCTCGGAGTTCTAAGGGATCTTATTGGTAGACAAGGCTCAGACTATGGAGTTTTGAGTGTTGACGATAATTACTTTAATTATCATAAGTTAAATCAATTAGTAGATGGAGAAATTATTGGAATGGGTAGCCCCGGGGCACGTGCTATAATTTTAAAAGACTCTATAAGTACAGACATTGCTCTTTTACATGAGTTTGTTCATGCTTTTGGTGAGCTAGAGCACGAAGAAGGTGAAAATAGTACAGTGAATGGGTGGGACCAAATAAATAATGTTCCAATTACAAAATATCCTAATATCATGCTCTCTACAATTGATCAAATTACACCTATGTCTTGGATTGACGACGACGATTATTCATTCGTTAAAAAAAGACTAACAAATGAGAACGTAGCTACAAATAACAGATCAAGACTATATATATCTGGAACAACATTTAGGAACAGCAATCATATTTCTAATCTTTCAGTAGCCCCTCTCCCAAGCGGAAATGTTTCAGTATCTGACCCAAATGGTGAATATTTTATAACAAGTTATGACGCCCAAAATAATATAATATCCCAACTCGGCTTCACGCCATCTTTTCATTATGCATTTTTACTAGCAACTGGAGAAAGTAAAATATTAGATTTAAACCTTTCTCCTATTGGTTACAGCATTGAAAGTACTGGGCTTGAAAATAGAATTGTAATTACTCAAAACAATGAAGTAATTACTGAAATCAAGTTAAATAATATACCAGAAATAGACATCGAAACTAACTTAGGAGAAAAGACTGCTTCTGCAGAGCAAATTTTTAGTTTTGAAGAGCTACTTCAAGCCTCTAAGGCAAAAGATGTAGATGAAGATAATATTTCTTTTATTGTCTCTGAGGTAACAGAGGGGGCACTTCTGTTAAATGGTATTCAAGCATCTGCTGGGTCTATAATTAATAACAATACAGAAGTGAAGTGGATTAACACCGAAAATACTACTGGTCAATTAAACATCTTTAAAATAAATGCATTTGACGGGATATCTAGAAGTGAGACCTCTTCTACTGTCTCTCTAACTATTTTACAAAATAACCCTATAGTAGATAATTTAATTGAGCGGTTAAGAACTATTATGCAGAGTGATATTCAGGGGCCTGCTAAAGTACAGAAAAAGAATTACTTAAATAGGCTAGCAGAGCATATCATAAACTCTAAAGATACTAATAGAGAGAAGTACTTAAGGTTACATGCTGAAAAAACATTGAACAGATGGACATCAAAAATTACTCCAGAGAGGAAAAGACATGTTAAAAAAAAGAAGAAGCATGTAAAGAGGCCTAAGAAAAATGTAAAAAAGAATAAGAAGCATCTAAAGAGACCTAAGAAAAATGTAAAAAAGAAGAAGAAACATGTAAAGAGGTCTAAGAAAAATGTGAAAAAGAAGAAGAAATATGTAAAGAAGCCTAAGAAAAACGTTAAAAATAAGAAGAAGCACGTAAAGAGGTCTAAGAAAAATGTAAAAAAGAAGAAGAAACATGTAAAGAGGTCTAAGAAAGATGTGAAAAAGAAGAAGAAATATGTAAAGAAGCCTAAGAAAAACGTTAAAAAGAAGAAGCACGTAAAGAGGTATAAGAAAAATGTGAAAAAGAAGAAAAAGTATGTAAAGAAATCTAAGAAAAATATGAAAAAGAAGAATGCTAGGAAAAAAATAAAAAAGATTCTGAATAAAATAGGAGAGAGAAAAGAATTGAAAAGAATTAAAAAAATAGTAAAATATAATATATTATAGTTGTTTTGACTGGAGAGATAAATGATGAGAAATCTATTACTTATATTGCTGTTAGTTCCTATGTTTATTTCATGTCGTGACAATGGAATTAATAATCAGTCTATTAGGCAAAATAAAAGCAATCAACTGAAGTCTAAGTCTGATCGCCACGAAGAGGACACTGCACAACTCCAAGAAAATATTTTGTATAGCGATTTTATTACTATTACTGGTAATGTTGATATCTACGACAATATGAAAAATCTTGTCGGCATACGTTATAAAAAGAGTTATAACTTGCCGGAAACGGAAAAATTTGAACAAAATAAAGACGGCCTGTATAAGTTTGTTATTTTGTCTAAAGATAAAAAAGTCTTATATACATTCAACCAAGATTATTCTCCAATGGATATAAACTGCGCTAATGATGTACCATGCATTAAGTTTCGCTCACTATATGCTCAATTTAAATCATTAGATAATGGGTTTTATTTAAAATTATTTTATGCTGACAAGCTTCGTTATGAATCTGAACTTATAAAAATTATCAAATGTAAAGCAGAAACCGTACTTAAATGTATTACTAATGTTCGCTATGGTCGAGGTTCTTAATATTATTTTGAAATTTTGAACATGGATGATGTGCAATGGCTAGTTTTTTGAAAATGATATCAAGCATGCAATTGAGGAATTAAGTGAGCATTCTAGCTCAAAGGGGGCGGTCTTAATTGAAAATTAGATTTTTATTATTTACATTATTTTTTATATCCATTTCTTGTTCTAGAAAAGAAATAAAAACTACAAATAATGCATATGAAGTTAAAAATGTGTCTGCTAAGACTTCCGAGACTCAACTAAAGGTGAATTCTAAAGTAGTTAAAAGTAAGTCAGCATCTGGTGGTCATGTTACAATTTTTGGTAGACTTTCACCTGATGGAATATTACAAAGTATTTATGGAGTTCGCTCCTTAAAATCAGATATGACAAAAATAAAGAAAAATACAGTTGGTGACCATGATGGTTATTTCAAGTTTGTGATTTTAAATAAAGAAAAACAGGTTATACACAAATTTAAAAAATCATACCAGTCTGAAGCTGAATTATGTAAATCACAAAATTGCATTAACAATCTTAACTTTGGTTTTTTCCAATTTGGTGCAAAAATTATTTCAAAGGATGATGAGTTTTATTTAAAAGTATTTATTGAAAATAAGTTAACATTTTCCTCTGATCTTATTAAAATTTGGACATGCAAAGAAAAAGGTTTAGCTTGTATTCGAAAAGCGAAGAAAGAAAGAGGCATCAGTTTATTTTAACTTATGAAGGATGAGTGTACCTTTGAATTATGGGCACTTCAGACTTAACGCTTGTACAAAAAAAGCTCAAAATCTAATGTTTATATCATGTTGTGCCCATGGAATTGATAAACAGCCTATTTGGTACAATAACTCTTAAAAAGATAGACCATCGTATTGGGTTTATTGCATTCAAGTTACTAAATAATGTATATTTATATACAACTAAGG
>CALLBC010000205.1 GCA_938001965.1 uncultured Bdellovibrionales bacterium
TTGCTTAGTTAGGTAGCCAATTTCTAGAAGTTCAAACTTGGAACCTAGGTTATCTCTAATGTGGCGAATGCACTCACGAGTAAAGCGGTCAATATTGTCGTCATGAGAGTCAGACTTTCTGGCTTCAATGGCCATGGATGCCACCTTACCGCCTGGGTATAAGTCATTTCCATCAACAAATTCTTTTCTATTAACCTCATGTCTAATGTGGCTACGACGAATTCTCTTTCTTTTGTTTATATATTTGTAGTGATTTATTTTATTTTTAGAGCGTAAATGCTTTTGAAAATCAGTCTCATCTTCTCTGGCTGCTACTTCTTTTTCAGGGTTTTGATGTTCATAGTACTCAGAAGTGTTCTGAGCCACTCTTTTATTATTGTCTACAGCGCCATCAATATATCGAGTGTTCCTGTTTGTGGCCCCACCATTATCATTGGGGTAAGCGGCATTACTGTTTTGAACCTCTCTTCTTTCTGTGGCTGTTGTTCTGTTGCCATTGCCTCGCGTGTAAGGGGAGTCATTTTTTTGATAGCCACTGTTATAATTACTGTATCGCGAATCTCCACGTTCTTGTTGTGACCAACCTGTGATTGGGAGTAAAAGCAAAGTTATCAGAACTGTTTTTATCATAATGCGCCTCTAATTGTTTAAAATCTATAAGTTATTTATCGACCAGCCACGGGGGAAACTTTAAAATATGCCTAATTCTGCGACTTTTTTGGTGCGGGAAACTGGGCTTTGGCCTGGATAAATGCCTATTTTTATATCACTCATGGCGAAATGACGTAATTTGAGTAAAAAATAGGCCTTCCAGTTCTCACTTTCCTAAGGAATAAAGGGCATTTAGTAATGCATCAAAACTATAATTTCGTAGCACTGGCTCTTCTATAATGATACTAATTTATGTGTTTTGAAAACTATTAAGGAAGTTATAGCTATATGGTCAAGTTCGCTCAATTTAATAGTGATTTTAAACTGTACGAAATAAATAAAACGGGAGGCTTACCAGTTGGTAAGTTGAGTGCTTTATGTTTGAGTCCTGTTTAAAAGCGCTGTTAAAGTGAGATGAAATTGTCCATGTAGCTATAGCTTTCTTAATTACGATTAAGGAAAGTGATTATGGCAAATGCTACAACACAAACATCGGATAATCAGCGAAACTTAGTAGAGTCTTCTAAGTCTTACGCTTTCACCACCAAGATTGATAAGTTAATCGCTTGGGGTAGAAAAAACTCTTTATGGCCAATGCCATACGGAACAGCTTGTTGCGGAATTGAAATGATGTCCATCATGGGGCCCCGCTATGACTTAGCTAGGTTTGGTGCAGAGGTTGTTCGCTTTTCACCAAGACAAGCGGATTTACTTTTAGTGGCAGGGACTATCACTGAAAAGATGGCGCCAGTGATTGTAAGAATTTATGAGCAAATGCTTGAGCCTAAATATGTTATTGCTATGGGTGCTTGTGCTAGCTCTGGTGGTTTTTACAGAGCCTATCATGTTTTACAAGGTGTGGATAAAGTTGTGCCTGTGGATGTTTATGTTCCTGGCTGCCCTCCAACTCCTGAAGCTGTTTTAGATGGAGTGATGTCACTTCAAGAAATGATTGCAAACAATATCCCTCGCCCATGGAAAGACACTTGGGTTCCTGGAGAGTACAGATGAATGTAGAATCAATTACTAACGACTTATCAGCTAAAATTTCTGGTAAGACATTTGAAATAAATAATACTAATGGTGATCACGTCATTGTGATTGATAAAGAAAACTTGCTAGATGTTTTGTCTAATTTAAAAAAGAATCATCAGTTCAATTTTTTAATGCATGTAGCAGGGGCAGATTACCCAGATCGTGAAAAGCGATTCGAGATGTCTTATGAGCTTTACTCATCAATCACTAAAAAAAGAATTCGTGTAAAAACATCAGTAGCAGAAGATGAAACTTTAGATTCTGCCATTTCTGTGTGGCGTGCAGCAAACTGGTTTGAGCGTGAAGTTTACGACATGTATGGGGTTAAATTTAATAACCACCCAAACATGACAAGAATTTTAACTCACCATCAGTTTAAAGGTCACCCTTTACGTAAAGACTATCCCGCCGATCTTCAGCAGCACTGTACTGAGGCTATGCCAATCCATTTTGCGGATGAATATGATTATGTTCCTGATCCAAGTAAAAACTTAGTGCCTTTAAATATTGGTCCATCTCATCCAGCGACTCATGGAACACTTCGTATTATGGCTGAGCTTGATGGGGAGATGATCCATAGAGCTCACGTTGAGTTAGGTTTCTTACATCGTTGTTTTGAAAAAATGGCTGAAACTCATCCATACAACCAGGTTATTCCTTACACTGATAGATTAAACTACTGTTCAGCACCAATGAACAATGTGGGTTACTGTAAAACAGTTGAACGTCTAATGGGAATAGAAATTCCAGCAAAAGCTCAAGCTATGCGAGTTATTTTATGTGAGCTTTCTAGGGTTATTGACCATATTGTTTGTATCGCCGCTTGCGCCGTTGATATTGGAGCTTTAACTGGCTTTTTCCATATGTTTCAGTTCAGAGAGCAAGTGTACACACTTTTTGAAAAACTATGTGGAGCAAGACTAACAGTTTCACTAACTCGTATCGGAGGGATGGCTCAAGATGCTCCTGACGGTTGGTATGATGAAGTTTTAGAATTTTGTAACAACATGGAAAAGGGTATTTCTGATTTAGAAACTCTTTTGTCTGGAAATAAAATTTGGATCAACAGAACTAGAGGTGTTGGTGCTATTAGTACTGCCGATGCCATTGAGTGGGGTTACACAGGTCCTTGTTTGCGTGCCACCGGCCTTGGACATGACTTAAGGAAAACAAATCCATATTACGGTTATGACCAATTAGACTTTGATATTCCAGTGGGAACTAGTGGAGATGTTTGGGATCGTTACTCAGTTCGTGTTGAAGAAATGAAACAATCTTTAAAGATTGTTAGGCAGGTAGCAAAAAATATTCCTGAAGGTGATTTCACAATTAGAGATAAAAATATTGTGTTACCTGAAAAGAAAGATGTTTATGGAAACATTGAAGGATTAATGAATCACTTTATGTTAATCATTCATGGCTTGCGTCCTGCACCTGGTGAAATCTATGACGCCACTGAAGCTGCTAACGGAGAACTTGGGTTCTATTTAGTGAGTGATGGTAGTGGTAATCCGTACCGTTTAAAAGTGCGTCCGCCATGTTTTGCTATTTACCAATCATTCCCTGAGCAAATTACAGGTGGATTGGTTGCCGATGTTATTGCTATTTTAGGAAGTATGAATTTAATTGCGGGTGAGTTAGACCGTTAGTTTAGTAAGGAATTTTATGTTTAAGTTATCAAGTGAAGGTGAAGCCTTCGTACAAAAAGAACTAAAAAGGTATGAAACTAAAAGATCAGCCATTATTCCATGTTTATATAAAGTGCAGGAAGAGAATGACGGTTGGGTTAGCCCTGAGGCTGTAGAGTATTTATCGGGTTTAATGGACTTGCCATCAGCTTGGATTAATGAGGTTCTAAAGTTTTATACCATGTTCAACCAAAAACCCATTGGTAAGTTACATGTACAAGTTTGTTGTAATATTTCATGTGCTATGAATGGTGGCCGAGAGTTAGCAAATCATTTAAACAAAGAGTTTAATATTAAAGACGGCGAAATAAGCGCTGATGGTAATGTGACAATATCTCGTGCTGAGTGCTTAGGCTCATGCGGAACAGCGCCAATGATGCAAGTGAACGATAACTACTACGAAGATCTCACTCCAGAGTCTGCCGTTAAAACTATTAAGGGGCTTATGTAATGGAAACTAAAATACTATCAGAACATTATGATAAGCCATCATTTAAAACCTTAAAGGGTTATAAAGAGCTGAGCGGATATGAAGATTTAGCAAAAGCTTTAAAAATGGATCCTAAAAAAATCATTGAAGACGTTAAGGCTGCTGGCCTAAGAGGTCGTGGTGGAGCAGGATTCCCAACGGGTGTAAAGTGGGGTTTCTTGCCAGACAATGGTGAGCCAAGGTATTTACTTTGTAATGCTGATGAAGGTGAGCCGGGAACCTTTAAAGATCGCTTAATGATGGAAGCGGCTCCTCACCAATTGATTGAGGGAATGATAATTTCAGCTTTTGCCATTGGCTCTAAAAAATCTTATATATATATTCGTGGTGAGTACAATAGCTGTATTCGCTCCATGACGAAAGCTTTAGAAGAGGCTTATGCCGATGGTTTATTAGGAAAAAACATTATGGGTAGTGGTTTTGACCATGACATGGATGTGTATGTCGGTGCTGGTGCTTATATTTGTGGTGAAGAGACGGCCATGATTTCTTCTTTAGAGGGTTTAAAAGGTCAGCCAAAACTTAAGCCACCATTCCCAGCGATTGAGGGATATTTAAAAAAACCTACCATTGTTAATAATGTGGAAAGTTTAGCTGCGGTTAAGTACATTATTCGTGACGGAGTTGAAGGTTATAGAAAATATGGAACTGAAAAATCAGCGGGTACTAAGTTATTTTCAGTGAGTGGTAATGTAACTAAGCCTGGCAATTATGAAATTCCGCTAGGTATGTCCATGAAAGAATTAATTATGGATATTGCCGGTGGCATGAAGCCTGGTCGTAAATTAAAAGCTGTAATTCCTGGTGGTTCTTCAACTCCAATTTTAACAGCTGAAGAAGCTTTAAAAGTAAATATGGATTACGAAAGCATGGCTGAGCTTGGAACATTCTTAGGCTCTGGTGCTGTAATTGTAATTGATGACAGTAACTGCATGGTCGATTTATTAGGTGTTTTAATGCACTTTTATCATCATGAATCTTGTGGTCAGTGTACCCCATGTCGTGAAGGAACGGGTTGGTTAAATAAGTTGGTGCATTCAATTTTAAAAGGTGAAGCTAAAATGAAAGACCTTGAGCTAATCAATGGTATTTCTAATCATATGATGGGTAAAACAATTTGTGCCTTATCTGATGCTGCAGCTATGCCGGCACTTAGTTTCCTTAAAAAGTTTAGAGATGAGTTTGAGTATTATATTAAAGAAGGTCGTTCAAAAGTAAAAGGGGTCAGTTATGCCGAAGTTAACCATTAATGGCACAGAAGTAGAAGTTAAAGAAGGCGCCACGGTTATTGAAGCCTTTAAACAAATGAATGAAGACATTGCCCATTACTGTTGGCATCCAGGTCTCAGCATTGCCGGAGTTTGTAGGCTTTGTATGATTGATGTGGAAGGAGCAAGAGGGCCGCAAATTGCTTGTAATACTGTTGCTAAAGAAGGCATGGTTGTTACTAATCAAAGCGAGCAAATTAAAGATATTGTTAAGTGGGGAATGGATTTTCATTTAATTAACCACCCACTGGATTGTCCTATTTGTGATCAAGCTGGGGAATGTGGTTTACAAGAGCAATATATGAAGTTTGGTCAGTATGACCCTGAGATGGATCAGCCAAAAGTTAAGAAAAGAAAGGTTGTAGATTTAGGTGAAAAAGTTGTTTTAGATTCTGAGCGCTGTATTTTATGTTCACGTTGTGTTCGCTTTACTGATGAAGTGTCTAAAACTAAAGAGTTGGGTATTTTTAACAGAGGCGACCGCAGTGAAGTAGGAACTTTTGCTGATAAACCTTTAAATAATAAGTATTCATTGAACACAGTGGATATTTGCCCTGTAGGAGCACTAACATCAAAAGACTTTAGGTTTCGCCAAAGAGTTTGGTATTTGAAGAATGATAATACTGTATGTAATGGTTGTTCTACAGGTTGTAATGTTAAAGTTTACTATAATGAAGAAGGGCTTTTCCGTGTAACTCCAGAGCATAACGAAGAGGTTAATGGTTACTGGATGTGTGATGAAGGTCGCGATATTTATAAGTTTGCAAATAAAAATCAACGTTTACTTAAAGCAAAAAAATATGATGGTTCAAACTGGCAAGAGCTAACTGCAGGAAAAGCTATGCAGGAGCTACATCATAGTTTATTTGATGATGTTAAAACTAATTGCTCAAAAGTAGGTGTAGTATTTACCGGCCAATACACAAATGAAGAGTACGCCGATGCTATGCAAACTTTTAAAAGCTTAGGTGTTGCTAGCTTCTTTGAGTGGAACGATACTGCTGATAAAGCGGGTGACTTTGATGATTTACTTATAAGAGGGGATAAAAACCCTAATACAAAAGGTTTGCAAGATGAAGCGGCTAACCATTCTGGCTTAAAAAAGTTAGAAGACGCTATTAATGCTGTGAACTCAGGCCAGATTGATACTATTTTTGTTATGGCTCCAGAAAATATTTCTGTTTATCCAAACTACCAATCAACTTATGAAGCTTTATCAAAGGCTAAAAACTTCATATGGTTTGGAGCAAACAAAACAGATGGCTTTGAAAAGTCGAATAGCCAGAATACTTACTTAATACCTATGAAGAGTTATATTGAAAAAACTGGTACTTTTAGCGGTGCAAAAGCCATTCAAAAGTTTAATTATGTAACAACAATAGTAGCAGGGGCATTAACTTTGTCTGAGGCAATGACTTTATTCCAAGGTAAAGAAATTGAATTTGAGTTAAGATCTAAGCCAATGACATCTTTAAAAAATAATCACTTTACATTAAATAGAGGTAAATTATGAGTAAAGCTCCTCAGCCCAGTGGGCTTTCTAATTGGTACTTGCCAGGAATTTTTAAAGGTCTTTGGTATACATTAACTAATATGATTAAAAATATTTTTAATCGTAAAGCTATGCCTACGCTAAACTACCCAGAAGAAAAGTATAATTATAGTTCACGATTTAAAGGGAACCATATTTTAACAGTTAAAAAAGATGGGTCTTTGAGATGTACAGCCTGTATGCTGTGTGCAACTAATTGTCCTGCACAGTGTATTACTATTGAAGCTAGTGAGCATGAAGACCCAACTGTTGAAAAATTTCCAATAAAATATGAAATTGATGTTTTACGTTGTGTATATTGTGGTTTTTGTGAAGAGGCTTGCCCAGTTGATGCCGTAAGAATGGGTCCTGAGTGGCAAACTCCAGGCTATGGTGATGCAAACTTTAACTATGATATCACTAAGCTTGCTTACCGACCTAATTTAAAGGGTGGTATTCAAAGTTCATTAGATGATAAAGAGCGCCACGAAGCTGGGATTTAAACCCCG
>CALLBC010000206.1 GCA_938001965.1 uncultured Bdellovibrionales bacterium
GTATCAATACGTAAGACTGACACCTTGAGCTATAACCATCTTTTTTATAACCTTAATAAAAAGTATTTTTCCAATAAAGAGTTCAGGAAAGAGTTTGGACAGCTTTTGCAAAGTATAGCTTGGAAGGGAGAGTTTTTATCAGGCTACCAAGAGCCATTAAAGACATTTTTACCAAATGGAGTGATGCACTCAAAATACTACAAGAAAAAAAGTATAGAAATAAACATTAATGACTTTAAGAAAAAATGGAAAGATCACCTTCCGTCTGAAAAAATAAAGATCGTTGTTGTCAATAAACACTTTAAGACTAAGTTTATAAGTGAACTTGAAAGTACTTTAAAAACTCTGGGTATTAAAGCAACTGTCGTTAAGCATATTGGTGCTGACTATATGACAACTCTTAAAACCAGAGACTATGATATTATTTCTGGGCCTTACATTGGTAACTTCCCTGACCCTGATGGATTTCTTGAGCCACTAAACCCAGAAAGTGCAATTAACTTTGAATCTAAAAGCACAGAGGGGCTATTCAAAAGTCTGCAAGTAGCTAGGTTTAAATCAGACCCTTCGGAACGCTTAGAGTCGTACTCTAAAATAATTCGTGAATATGAAGACAATTGGTCAATGATTCCTCTTTATAGAGTTAACTTTCCAATCGTTTATAACAAAAACTTAGAAGTTCCTGATTCAAGCTATCGTTATGAAGCAGAACTATGGAATATTTTTTGGAATTAAAATGAAGAAAAGTTTTGAAAAGTCATTATTTACACCTCTAATAGTGGGGAATGCATTAGTCTTTTTAGTATTTGCGATAATTTCTTATGCAATTATTGAAAAAAGCTTTTCAAAATCTATCAAAGAGCAAGTTTCTACAAGTGCCTCTATTTTTACTGACTCTATTAGAGAAGATCTTGTCATGGGTTTAGAGCGCGAAGTTTATAAAAAATGTAAGTCTTTTGCCATGAACAAAAATGTCAAAAGCATAAAAGTCAGTACTCCAGCCAATGATAGAGTTTGTAGTATAAGTAATAAAGATCCTCGCTCAGATCTATCAATTACAAGGTCAGTTTACTTTGATGAAGAAGAAGACAGCAGTGCTGCCCAAGTTACCATTAATTTTGCTAACAACATCAATCAAAGGTTTATAATTTCTTCGATGACAGTGTTAGCGCTTTCGTTTTTAGTTTTGATATTCTTATTATCAAAAGCTGGACGAATATTTATTAGGCAAAAATTTAAACCAATCAGCGAGCTGGCCACTGCGCTTTCAACTAAAAATACATCTGTACTGAAGGATATATCAAAAAACTTGCCTAAAGATCCTGAAATTGAACTTGAGCAACTTTATAAAGGCGTTGAGAAACACGCCTTTATGGTGGAAAAGTACCAAGGAGAGCTTGTAGAATCAGCCAAGGCTAAAACTATTAACGAAATTTACGCAGGCCTTGTTCATGATCTTAAATCTCCTCTAACTGGTATCACGATGATAGCCCATGACGAAAAACATGACCCAGTTACAAGAGAAATGCTATTACGTAGTGTTGATAAGGTTTATGCTCAAATTGATGAGTTACTTTCTTTAGATTGTGACCTTGAGGGAAACTTTCAAGAGAAATCAGTGATTGATGCAGCTAGCACCTTAAAACGTAATATTGAAATTAAAAAATACGCCTTAGAATCATCAGGCAAGTGTAAGATTAATTATAAAAAAGTTGGGAAAGGTCCTTTTGATATTGCAGTTTCAACATTGTTTTTTACAAGAGCAATGTCTAACCTTGTCCAAAATGCAATTGAAGCTACTGAAAAATCAGGCCGCCCACCTGTAATTGATATTATAATAAAGCGATCCGATAAAAATATTGTTATTAAGGTGAAAGATAACGGCATTGGAATAAAAGAAAAAAACATCTCTTCATTGGGCAGAAAAGGCGTCACTTACAATAAAGAAAATGGTACTGGCCTCGGACTCTATCAAGTAAATAAAATGCTGGAGCTACACGATGGGCAGATGGACATATCTTCCATAGAAGGCGTTGGGACAGAAATAAAAGTAACAATACCAGCCTTTACTAAAGTAGATCCAATATTTAATTTAATAATAGAAAACCAAGACCAAGTAATTACTATTCTAGATGATGACGACTTAGTTCACTCAACTTGGAAAGAAATATTTCGCCGTGATAAAATTAAAAATAGTATTAAATACTTTAACAGTCCCAAAAAATTTGAAGATTGGGCAAAAGACAATCAGGACTTAGTTAATAGTGGTATAGCTTTATTTGACTACGACTTAAAAAGTAGTCAATCGGGCCTTGATGTTCTTTCTAAATACACTTTAAAAAACACCAATATGGTTACTGGCGAAAGTTCAAATAGCTCTGTTATTAAGCGTTGCCAAGAATTAAATATCAATCTTATCCCAAAAGAACGAATGGCTGAAATTAAATTTTCATCACAAAAGTACAACTCAGCACCTGAACAAGCCCCTTCTGCCTAAATAATTCTATATATAGAATATAAGCTAGCGCATAATAAACCACCACAAATATCAAGTAAAAAATATTTTATCGGCACCGCTATATCTTTTTAACAGGAGAAATTATGAATAATAGTAAAAAACTAAAAGCACCCAAAGAATACTACGAGCTATCACCAATGGAGCGACGTAAGCTACTTAACCAGTGCGGACCTGATAGAGCTCTAAATGATTATATTCCAAACCATCTTCTAGGAACCAATATTAGTAAGAGCTGTGATATTCATGACTTTATGTTTTTTGAAGCTAAGAACAAAAAAGAAGCTGAATACGCGGACAAAATATTTCTAGAAAACATGAATAAACAAATAAAAAATGACAAAAAAATGAATATTTTTGATCCAGTGAGAATGTTTTTCGCATATGTATATTTTTTAGCAACTAGAGTTTACTCTAATCTAAAAAAAAGTGACAGAATATA
>CALLBC010000207.1 GCA_938001965.1 uncultured Bdellovibrionales bacterium
AAAAAGAGTTTATGAGCTGGCAAAAAAGAAACACCCTGAGCGGTGGGGAAATAAAAAAATAAAAGACTTTAGTTTCATTAAAGAAGTTCCTTTAAATCATTTGCAAAAAAATAAAAATGGTGATATTAAAATGGCATCTTAGGATATCGACTCAGGTGTCAACAATCCAAAAATTTTCCGAAAATAAACCCACCACTATAAAAAAAATAGCCCCTACATCAATTTGATATTGTGGCTATTTTTTTACCTAGCTTGTGCTGGATTTATATAATTTTGTTCATGATTTCCTGAAAAATGACATAGCTCAGAGCCTTTCTAGCCAAATTCACACAAATGTCATTTGTTAAAAATACAACCTATGTTCTTAGCATTGAACTTTAATGAAAGGTTGATATATGTAAGGTAGTATTAAAATAGGAGGAAATACGAATGAAAACAATGTTAACTATATTAGTGCTTTTTTGCGGGCTTTACGCAGGAGCGTCTGAACTAAACTCTTGTGTTGTTACTGATCTCGATGGAACCACTAACCATGGAGCAAGGGCGATGCACTTTGACATTACATGTAATATCAAATCAGATTATGTATCGAGAGCTGATGAGGCAAAATTAAGTAACGTCGGTTTATGCCTAGTAGACACAAAGATTGTTGAGAAACATAGTGTTGATTTAAGTTCAGACCCAAATATCGCAAGAGATAAAAGAATGGGAATGGTAACTCCATCAAAAAAAACTTTATCTGGCCAAAAGAGAATTTATAAGCTTTGTGAAATTTAAACACTTGATTGATGGTCGCTCTCGCACGGGTGGCCAGAGCAAAAATGACTGCTCGGAAAAGCACTGGCCAAGAAGAAAAACTTGGCCAGAATTAAAGTGTTAGAACTTTAATTTGAGTATAAAACATATCCTTTCATTGTTTTGCCAATAGGGTGAAAAGATAGACGTGTAATCTTTTTATTTTTTAGATATACGATTAGCTTTGCTGGAAAGTTCGATGAACTGTAAATAAGGCTGTTTTTGCTTTTTAAACTGGGCTCACCTAATACCTTTATTAAATCAGATACACTTGAACCAACTTTCAATCCATACTTGAGCTTATAAGATGGTGAGCTTACTATTAAATTACTGATTTTATAATCTTGATCTGGAAAAATTAGCCATGAAAAACTAATTTTAGAATATGACCCTGCAAGTCTTTTAAGCTTCTCATTGTAAGTCGACTTTTTAATTTTTAGAGGCAATAAAGGCTTACCAAACTTATCATTTAGCATGCCTATACTTTTAGGTATTTGAAAGTCCCACCCATTCTCAATAAAATTATCAATTACATCTTGCTTACTATTAGTAAAATTTAATGACGAACATGAAATGGTATATGTAGAAATAATAAATATATATAAAAAAAATTTCATAATTATTTATATGCTTTAAACTGGATAAAAACAAATGACATTTGTGTGTATTTGGCTTGCAAAATAATAGTTTGAATGGGACTTTAAACGCATTGAGCTAGACCCATGTTATTTACAATAGACGGCTCTGAAATACAGAGCAATTCCGATCAAAATGCAGGCGAAAATTATTTGATTTCTATACATTGTTTTTCCAAAAACTATAGCTTTTCTCTTTTTTATTTGAACTCTTAATTGAAAAAGTTATATTTAAGCACATGAACGATAAAGATATTTTTAAAGATAATTATTTGGATCAATGTAGAAAACTCTCTCTGACAGCTAGGTCGGCAATTGCTCTAGTGGTTTTTAAGGGCTTCTGTGAGAAGAACAATATTTCTGGCCAAGCACTAGATGATTTTTTAGACTATATGTGGGAGTGGCCTGTAATTGACGGTGCAGACCAATTCACGCCTTGGGAAGACTCAAAGCCCTCGTTAGTAAATTTTGGGCTTGGTGACGAAGAGTCTACTGTGATTAGTGACCTTCTTAAAAACACATCAATCAAGGATTATCAATTTAGATCTATAGTTGCTGGCGTAGTTGAAATATTATGGGGTAGTTTTTGGGGAGCTAGCGAAAATGATTTATCTTTACAAGCTCTTAAAGCTGTTTTGAATTTAACTAACACCTCAAATCTACCTAGCCTTACCCCGTTTAAATTTTCAAAATTTAAAGATGATTCTGGCTGGGGGAAATCTGAAATTTCAAAGAGTGATCGTGATTTTTGGAGATCTTGCAATTAAAACCACTAGTTTTGCGAGCAGACTCTGCTCGCAAAAGCATTGACTTTTAACAGTCCGGTTTGAAGAAATAATCATCATTAAGTAGCTGTCAGTTTTATATAGATATTGGCCATTCTTTCAAAAATGATCATAATTTTTATCAATCTTTGAAGTAAAAATAAATTAGTCGGGTAATCAAGAGCACTGGTGGAAACTTCGTGTTCTGAATGATTTCAAATACTTAGTGGTTAAAAAATGCTAACTTAGCAAAAACCACTCTTGCTACTCTTTAAATATGTCTTAAAATATTTTGATTGTAAACAAAAAAAGCCACCTAAAATAATAGGTGGCTCGTGAAAATTATTTATTTTTTAAAGACCTATCAATAACAGCTTTTAAGCTTGTCTTTGCTAATACTGACTCCATTGCATCATTAGTTTGGCTATAAACTTGAAATAAAACTTTATCAATTCTACGTCCCTCATCACAAGTGCTCTTTGGAAAACCCTGGATTCTATCAAATGGCCTTACTTTGTGAATCGCATTATAGATATCAATTAGTAATACTTTTGAAGGGTGAGCTCTAAGCTTTGACCCTCCATTAGGACCATGCTTCGAAATAACTAGCCCAGCTTTATTTAATAAAGATAGGGTTCTTCTTACTACCACAGGGTTTATTGAAATCTGCTCTCCAATAAATGTAGCACTTACTTCTTTATCAACAAACGCTAGAACAGCCATTATATGAGTTGCAACTGCAAATTTAGTATCTGTCTTCATATAAAGGATTATATCAATTTTTTTTGAATATACTACCTTTAAGCCTTGATGTATGTAACAATTGCTGTTACATATAGATTTGTTGAGGTGTATATGAACATACTAATAATATATGGGAGTTTGAGGGTTGAAGACTCTACCACTTATAAATTTGGCTCTAAATTATTAAATAAATTAATTTCTAATTGTAGCGAACCCAATGTTAAGAAGAGGTATTTAAATCATGAAGAGTTTACCGGTGCCCCAAATAACGATTGGGTCAAAGCAAATCAAACTCCCGAAAAAGATCGCTCGGATAAAATGATTTCTACACTAAATTTTTCTGATGAACTAATAGCAGAACTAAAATGGGCCAATTTAATTTTATTATGCTGCCCGATGTATAATTTTTCAGTACCGTGGAATGTGAAAGCTTATATTGATTTAGTTATAAGAGTTGGACATACTTTCAATTTTGATTCAGAAACAAATAAGTTTACCCCTTTAATAAACTCAAAAAAACTTATTTTAATTACCGCTAGTGCTGGCAGCTATTCAGAACCACCCATGTCTAGTGTAGATTTTTGCGAACCATACCTCAAAAGTATTTTCAATTTTATTGGTATTGATTTAGTTGAAACTTTAACATTAAATAATCGATGGATGAGCAATGAACTTAAAAATGAATCTGATAAAGTTGCAAATTATAAAATCAATAATTGTGTAAAAATTGTTCAGGCTGGAGAAAAAAATAATGAGTTTTAGCGATAAAGAGCGCAATGCCCTTTTAGAACAAAAGTATATAGGACCAAAGGTTATTGAGCGTCTTGAAGATATTGGCATTGATAGTTTTGAAAAGTTAGCTGACTACGATGCTGATGAAATAATTAACCTTGTTTCAAAAAAATTTAAAAGTACCTGCTGGAAAAATAGCCCACAGGCCAAAAAAGCAATTGAAAATGCAATTAAACTAACTTTATAGATGTAGTTTTAAATTAATTTTTTTTCCAAAAGTTGTCGGTAGTGCTCCCCCAACAAAGTTAATTCACAAGACTTGCTTTGCATTGCCGCATGCCACATATGCGGAGCACCTTTTGGACGTACTAGGTTGACTTTAACATATTTCTGAAGAGTCGCGAAAATAGCATTCTTCTTTAAATCAGGCTTCGGTATACTTGAATCTCTATCTTGCTCATCTGAACGCTCTGGTTCATAAGAAGGGTCTAAATTGAATTCAAAACCCTCTTTAGGAAAGTAGGTAGTTAACGCTTGAAGGTCTGATAGTAAAATTGGCGGTTTTGATTTACGTAAAGAAACAAAGGTTTGTACGTTAGTTTTAAATATAGGTCTTTGGGACCACGGCCCCAGTGATTGATCAATGTGAGCATAAACGCTCCCTGGGGTAATCTCCCCAACCAGATTTGCAGCAGCTCCATTTAACGCGCTAACTAATAGCTTAGTAAATACGCCAGCACCACCTCCAGGTACTTCTTCAGCAAATCCATTTTCTGTTGATGCAGTCAAAATTGTAACACCATCTTTAATCTCAGCCAAATTATCACTTTCAACCCGATTCCCTACAATTCCACTATGACAACTATCAAGAATAATAATCTTATTTTTTGCTGGTGAGCTATTTACAATGGCCATTAATTCATTAAGAGATAATCCGTCATCACCTGTTGTAGATTCACTAGCACACAGAAAACCACCAGTGTCTTCAATATAGCCATGACCAGCAAAGTAAAACAAAGCAATTTCAGACTCACTCATAAATAAGTTTCTAATAGAGTTTTTTAATACTTTTTTGGATACACTGCTTTCACTGTTCGTACTTAAAATAAGATTTGGATTTTTAAAATTAACAGTCCCGTCAAAGTTTCTTTCAAGAATCGTGGCTACAGATTTTGCATCATTTACACAACCACTTAAGCTTGAAATAGCCTCGTAATAATCAATTCCAACTATCAGCGCCTTCCGCATTTTTCCTCTTAAAGTCCATCGATAAAGTCTGTAATATTTTTATCTGCCCAAGTGTAAGTAGCTACGCCTTCAACATTTGTTCTATCATTTTTGTAAGCCCATATACCGCGAATCTTCTTATTTTCTTCCTTGGCGCAAGCTATTTCCCATTTTTGACCACTTGAGGTTAAAGAGTTTTTACTTATCAAAGCAATAACGCCATTTGAACGCTTAATCCTTGTGCGGACTCGAGCTTTCCAATCTTTATCGTATGGCTGCTTAACAGACATATCGATAAACTCATAAGGAGCCCTGGGACTGAGTGATTGACCTTTTAGAAAATCTCTTTGCCTCTCGTCTTCCATTGCAAAAGCAATAAAAATTATCTTTTTTTCTCCCATTTAAAACTCCTTTTCATCGCTCATAAATGACAAATTTACCACTATTTGTATTTAAAGTCTATATTTACCCGAATAACGATACTACGTTATCTAGAGCAGATTTACTTTCTCTTTTTTCCCTGTTTAGTTTAGTCCACTCAGCAGCATTCATGCTCTTATTAGGTCTTGTCTCTAAGGACTCAAAATCCAACCCTTCAGTAGCCCCCACAGTTTCAAGCCCTGCTAGGCGAATATAAATCATCATAGTGCTATAGTCTCTCCAGCCTCCCATTAACATAAGATCTGTGGAAGAGGTTCCTGATCTCAATACTTGAGTGGCCCAACAGGCTCTCAAAGTATGAAACTTAACTGACTTTAATCGCTCTGCTGCACAAAAGGTTCTTAGAACCTGAGCTTGATTGCCATTATCGAAGTTTTTAAGCTTAGGAAATACTCGACTGCCAAAACTATCTCTACCAAAACTTGCATTTGGTAAATACTCAATCAACCACCAGTAAAGCGATGAGTTTAGTGGGATTGTTCGAGAGTACTTACCTTTTAGTCTTCCACACTTTTTAGTTTTAGTTTTCCATTGACGCTTTACCTTAATATGCCCGTACTTAATGTCTTTTTTCTTGGTGTCGGCCTCAAGAGAGCTTGCGTGACTGGGCTTAATCAAAAAAATATCTTCTTTTCTTAATCCATTTAACTCTTGAGAGCGGAGACCAGTATAAAGACAAAGCTTCCAAATATTAGCCCAAGGGTGTTTAGTTTCAAAAGCTCTCTTAAGTAATAAATGAATTTCAGAGTCTGTTAAGATTTCCTGCTCAACCTCTTCGCTTAAGTCATGAAGCTCTTCTATCTCCACGCCAATAACAGGACTCTCTGTGGTGTCTAGAATGTATCTACGTTTAAGACCCCATTTATAAATTTTATTGATCGAACCCTTGATATTTCTTCTGTGAGTTATCGATAACCCTTTGTCTTGAAGGTTTTCAAATAACTCACAGCCATCAGCAAATACTATTTGTCCGCATGGCTTTTTGAGCCATGACTTTGTATAGTTTTTAACTCTTGCTACATGATCTGAAATAGTATTTAGATTCATTTTCCTAGTTGGATACTTTTTATAATGAGCTTCAAATCTATTTATTAATTCATCCCAACAGCAGCCTTGTGCTTCACGTAGCTCAACATTCTTTTTACAAATCACTGTCCATTCGTCATTTAATTGCTGCGCTTTTTCTGGGCTATCAAGTGGGATATTCTTAATAAGCTTCTGCTCTCTAATGTGTGGATATTTAGAGCTCTGTTTATTTACGTATACACGAAAATAAGATTTATTCGTTTTTTTACAAAAATATGGTTTTATAGCCATAAAAACCTCCTATAAAAAAGAGGTTTCTATTGAATGATCTAAGTCAGATTTTTTAATCATCCATTTACCAAGAAATTTCTTTGCTCGAATTTTTCTTCTGTAAATAGCATTATAAATCGACTTAACCGAAGGATTGCCGTCCTCGTCTAGTCTTCTAATATAAATTGCAGCTTCTGCGGCTGTCAACCAGAATAAATTTTTAAAAGATAGTTCATTATAGTAAAAATTATTTTCAACATTAAAATTTGATTTTTTATTCTCCATCATTACCTCCATATTACTTTTTATATTTCTTTAAGCTGACCCTTTAAAAGAATTCCAATGTATTCATCTTTTGAAATGGGCCCGAACTTTTTTACGTGTTCATCAAATTTCATATCTAAAAGATCTGAGTTGGAAAGTGATTTGTTCTGCAACTCCTTTATGTGATCATCTTTAATTAACCCTAAAGCCAGTTCAATGAGCTCATTCGCTTTAACTCTTTTCCCGAAATCTTTTTTGTTCACCTCACTGAGTAAACTTGATAATTTATTTTGAGTTGAATAAAGCACTCTTACTGATGAGTAAGTGTTTTTTAGCTTAGACCCTTTTGTTACATTATTTTTTTTTACCTGCTCCATTTTTGTTCTCCATTTGTGTTTCAATTAATTCAGCCATTGTTACATTTTTAATCCGCTTAGCGCGTCCACGATGGCGATGATTCAATCACCCAGACTCTATGACTCTCAATGTACTTATTTCCTTGAATCTTATCTGGCTCTACATACATGCGCACTTTAGGCTTAGTTAATAACGGTGTTATTAGGAGCGCGTTGCTATTGTTTTTTTTCTTTGATTTACTATTTTTTTGTTTTTCTTTACTTGAAAGGTAACCCACCAAGCCTCCAAGACTAGAGCCAACTGCTGCACCAACGATTCGCGCCTTCTTTTTATTCTTATGTTGATTGCCAATTACTAAACCAGTGCTTCCTCCAATTGTGGCTCCAGTCAAAACACCTTCTTTTGTTGAAGCGCATCCAGTTAAAATATTTATTGCTGCAAGAAATAGAATTATTTTATTCATATTTTGTTCTCCTAGTAATTATTGTTTATATAGTTATGTAAATAACTTGAGTGCCGAGGTGTTTTTGGTTGTTGATATGGCTGTGGGTAGATGGTTGATTTGAGGGGGTAAGGAGTAATAGGCCTAAAATAGTGAGAATAGGCCTTATTAGTCAGGATTTTTTATTTTTCGCCAAGCTTGTAAGTTGTTGATTTGGAAACAGAAATACCTGGTTCAACTAAAGGGCACCCCCTCAACTTTGATGTCGATATGAGGGGCATTTGAGGACCCAAGTCTTTCATAAAGTCAGAAAAAGATATTCCAGCTTTTGACCCCAATATAATTTTAGCTTCCCAGTTAAAAACTGCTACATCATCTGCCAGAAGAAATTGATGTTTATCTGGTAGAGAATCTTCATCGTCGTTTAATATTTTTAACAATCGAGCTGCAAAACCTTTACTTTTCATGACCCAAATACAGTAATTAATGTTTTTCATACTGTTATAAAAAGTTCGTAAACTTTTATATTTTTCAGGAGCTTTTTGTGTCAATTCAACCTCAAGCGCCACAATACTTTCTTTACCATTTCTCCTTAGAAACCAATATCCATCTGTTGTATGAAAGTCTGTTCTCGGAACCCAGTTTGGTAATAACTTAGGAACTTGTCGCCTAATTAGCTGCTCACTTACAAGACCAGTGCCTTTAGGGTTAGAGATTAACCAATCACCAATATGAAAGGCTGATACTAAAAAATCATGGCGAGGGTGCTCACCACCATAGCCTCTTGATTTATCTGTTTGCTCAGGTAAATAGTCGTATATTTTATTATACCCTTTCTTGGTAAGTTTCCATGCAAATTCACAGTTCCAATTTACAAACTCTTTTCGTATATATTTCGAGTTATATAAACGCTTCAAACGATGATATGCTGATATTTTTTGTGCATTTGGGAAAAATTTTGCAGCAATTCCAGCTGTAGAAATAACTTTCCACTTCCACAAAAATAATAATATTCTAATATCCCTTTTGGTTATTTCTAAACGCTTTCTCTTAGTAGCTTTAGATTTATTCATTCTGCCGCCCCCAAACTTTCTTCTTCAGTAAAAGTGAGAGTTTTTTGTTTTTTTGCTTCAGAAATACTAACTTTACTAATATTTTTTGTTACTTTTGTTGCAGCACTCTCTTCTTCAATTCTATGCGGTGCAAGTAGAGCTTCAGCCTCTTCTATAGATAGAAATGGAGTTTGAATATCTACTAACTTATTACCACTTCGGAGAATAGCTCTACCTGGAATAAATGGAATCTGCGCAGCTTTACCGTTGCCAAGTATGGTCATACTTGAAGCTAAGTTTGGCATTTGAAAAGAGATTATACTTGTAAGGTTGGCTTTTACCTGTGGATCTAAAGCTTTTACATCTGGGCGTTGTGTAGCGATGATTAGATGCATTCCACAAGCTCTTCCAAGTCTTGCTATACGGCTAATTGCTTTTCTTACCTTTTGAATATTTTCAAGCTTTTCACCGCCGCCACCAAGAAATATCTCTGCTGCTTCATCGATAACGATATACTTACGGCCAAAAAATTGAGTGTTGTTTTTACTCAATGGACTTTCTTTTTCAGTCAATTTTTTTGCAATTAGTGCATCAATATCTTTGCACTTTTCTTCTTTAATCTTTTCCATTCTGTCTTTAAGCTCAACATCAAGTTTCTCTAGAGCTAAATTCACATCTGTCAGCGTTTCAACAACGTTTATTCTTTTTAAATTTTTAAAAGTTTGAAACTCTAACCCTTCTTTAAGGTCAACTAGCTGAAAATGTGCATTGTCGTCATTTAGATATAGTGAGGTTATAATTTGTCTGAGCAATGTCGATTTACCACCTCCAGTCTGACCACCAATCAATAAGTGAGGACTGTTCTTGAATGACTGCGAAATAATTTTTGACCTTGTACAACCAGCGACATAAGTGCATTTTGATTTAACACTAGAAAGGTTGTAATCAAAAATTTCTGGCATTGGTATATGGGAGTATTGAATAGAAGTTATCCCTTTTTCAATATCCTGTTTAAACTCATCAATATATATCATTAAGGCAGCCTCTAAATGTTTTTTTTGTATTTTAAAAGTTTCTATGGGGATGGATTCAGAGGTTAAAGTCATCTTTCTAGTGTGTTCATCTACAGGATAATCACTAATAAAGTTGGGAACTTTACCTATGTAGTTTTTTATTTTTGAGCTCAAAAAAGCATTAGTAAGTCTTCTCGCTAGCTCTTTTTTTATTTTAATTTGCTTTACAGCCCATACAATGAAACCTAGTGCTGCTATTGGCAGATAAATAAATATGAAAAATATCTCAGGTGTTTTTTCATAAAGCTTTTCAATCCCAGCCCATTTAAAAGCCATAACTTCCAAATCAAGGTAGACGAATACATTGATTAGAGCCAGCCAAGAAAAGCACCACAGCCAAGGAATTGTGTTTTCAACTGTGCCTTGAAAGAGTTCTTTAATTATTTTCCACAAGAAGCTTAGGGTTTTGCCTAAAGCTTCTGTACTTTTTGATGGTTTTATTGTTTTTTTCAATGAAAAATCCTTTTAAGTTAAATTTTGAGTGCCGGTAAATTATTGCTTATACTGAGTTAGTCAAATAAGCTGGGCAATTACCAAGTCTCCAAGAGAATTATAAGTTGGGACTTTTTCTGCGAAATTGGGCGGCTCAGGCTCCAGCGTGTTCTTTCCATGACGTGAAGTTGCTCCAAGTGCGATTGAATGACCATTTCTATCGGTTTATTGAAATTCAATTTTTGTCATTACATTCGATAAGGTCTAAAGACCAAGCTTTAATTAAGATATTTGTGATGGGCACTGGTTCTTTTTATAAGCCTGATGTATCTAAAGGTATGTTTTTTGGGAAATCAAGCAGCGGACAAGAAGTTGATCTTGGATATCATCTAATATTTTTAGGGACTCCAACAACCGAGATAAAGGATTTAGTGAAAGAATTTATTAAATCATCATTAGTACTGCATGGATCGCACACCAGCCATAATTTATAAGTCCAATAACCCTTTTTAGACCCAAGGATGCGTATTGATTTTTCTTTCAACTCATTTTTTAAATACAAAACAGGAAGAAAGGCTAAGCCTATATCGTCAACAACGGATCGAACTAACGAGGACAAAACATCACTTTCTAAAACTGTTCGTCCTTTAATTTCATTATCTTCGAAAAAATGATCAATCTCTGACCTCAACTTGAAGCGAGTCGAAGGCATAAGCCATTGAGAAACTGAGTTTCTCAATATACTAGATATCGATTGTACACGCGGTTTTCCTTTTAAAAGTTCTTTTCCTTCTTTAGACTTCATTGAGCAAACTAAGACCACTGGAGACTCTGCACGAGCTAAATTCATTAATTTTGGATCAGCCACAGGTGTTTCTGTAACGATGATGTCTACTTCTCTAAATTTTAATTTTTCAGTGAGCTGTTTTTGCGTTCCTGAAATAATAGAAACCAAGGGACGTGTAGTTAGAGTTTGTTTTTTTAAGAATTTACTAACAACTTCGACAACTAGAGAACGCTCGACATCATCTGAAACCCCAATATAAATACGACGTGATGCCGATGGTAAGCCTTGTAGCGCCACAGCACTCATGTCTTCAGCAATTTCAAACATTCTTCTGCAATAGCCATATACAATAGAGCCGTTCTCAGTCAGTTCATTTCTTCGACCTACCTTCTGAAAAAGTTTAACGTCAAGTTGCTGCTCTAAAACCTTGATTTGACTCGTTAAAGAGGGCTGGCTCACGCTCAAATGCTTTGCCGCAGTTGTGACACTGCCTGATTTGGCTGTGATATAAAAATAGTAGAGATGATTAAAATTATACATAACTTAATCCTATATATAGCATACTAATTATATATTTTTATTATTTATTTTTATAACCGATTATTGAATCCAATCAAAAAGTTGTTCAAAGAAGAACAATTAAAACCAAAGGAAAATATATGGGAACAGATAATAAGAAAAAAACAGAGTGGAAAGAGATTAAAGGTAAAATCAAATCAAAGTGGGGAAAGCTTGGCGATTCGGATATAGATAAGTTCAAAGGCAATATGCATTTAGTAGCTGCAAAAGTACAAACTGTTTACAAGATAACCAAGGATAAGGCCGATAAAGAATATTCTGAATTTACGAAAACTATTAATTTAAAATAGTTTGATGACCCAAGGCTGTTAGCATGTAACAGCCTACAGCTTTGGGATTTACGTCACTCATCATTTTCTCGCTAAACTCGAGTTCTTAATATTAAAAGCCGAGAAAAATAAACTCTAAATAATACTTGAGTATAAGGATTTAAATGAAATTACATATTGGGAACATTCATGAGTCTACAACCGAGTCTGAATTAAAGGACGTATTTTCAAGAGTTCAGGGACTTGTATCTGTAACCATCTCAAAGGATAGATATAGTCGACTATCGAATGGATTTATTGAGTTTGAAACAAAGAAATTTGCATATGCCGCAATATATAGAATTAATGGTAAAAAATTACATGGTTCTAAAATAGTCGTTAATGAAGCTAGAAATATGCATAATCAGTATCGCTCCAAGCGACACAGACGATGGCAGGAGGTTTAAAGTGACTAATTGCGGGAATTTAAACCATAACAAAATGAATGTTAATGTTCGGTTTTGTGTGACGTGTGGAGAAATCGTGAATCGAAATATAAAAGTACGTAGATGTAGTGATGCAGTACATAGTCAGAGTAGAAAAACTGGGTCTATTTTCTGTACTGATTGTGGCAAAAAACTAGTCAATTAAGAGGAAGGATTATGAATCCATGGCATGATGTTAAGTTGGGAGAAAATTTTCTGGAGAGCTTTCCAGCTATTATTGAGGTGCCTAAAGGGTCTAAAAATAAATACGAACTAGATAAAGAAACAGGACTGATTCGTGTTGATAGAGTGTTATTCAGTTCTGTTCATTACCCTGCAAATTATGGATTTATTCCTAGAACATATTGTGCCGACAAAGACCCATTAGATGTTCTGGTATTAGGTCAAGAAGCTGTAGTCCCCCTTTCTATAGTCATTGCAAAGCCTATAGGTTTAATAAAAATGAGAGACCAAGGCGAAGAAGATGATAAAATTATTGCTGTTCATGCCAATGACCCTGAATACCGCCATTATAGTTCAATTGATCAGCTTCAACCTCACAGAATGGCAGAAGTAAAAAGATTTTTTGAGGATTACAAAGCCCTTGAGGAAAAGACAGTAGTTGTAGAAAAAATTTTAGGCCCCACACACGCAATTAAAAGTATCGAAGCATCGATTAGCCTATATAAAACTCATTTCTCTAATTAAACACAATAACTGAATCATAGAAAAAGGAAAAAATGATAAACTGCATGGAAGAGACCGCAATAATATACTGTGAAGGTCAATTTGGATCTGGAGACGGAAAAACTGCTGTGGGTCTAATACGACACTCCGAAACTTACAATATTGTAGGAGTACTCGACAGTCAGCTCTCAGGCAAAGATTCTGGTGAAGAAATAGGTCTAGAAAAAAATAATATTCCAATTTTTAGTAACCTTGAAGATGCTTTGGATGCTCTTGGCTACATACCTAAATATTGTATCTATGGAAAGGCTCCAATAGATACACATCTTTCTGACAAAGAAAGATGTTTCGTACTTGAAGCGATGAAGAAGGGGATGAATATAGTGAATGGACTTCATCAAATATTCTCAAATGACCTTGAATTTTCTAAGTTGGCCAAAGAAAATAATATTGAAATTACTGATATAAGAAAGGTTCCACATTTAAATGATCTGCATATTTTTAGTGGAGCTCTCTCAGAGGTAGACATTCCGATTGTTGCCATTTTAGGGACTGACTGCGCTTCAGGTAAAATGACAACAACTCGAGAACTCAATGAAGCACTGAATAGAATTAATATTAAGTCCGTATTGATTGCCACAGGGCAAACTATGCTTATGCAAGGGGCCAAATATGGTATAGCCATAGATGCGATTCCCTCTCAGTTTGTAATTGGAGAAATTGAAAACTCAATTCTAGAAGCATTTCGAAATGAGAACCCTCAAGTCATACTTATAGAAGGGCAAAGCTCATTAAGCCATGAAGCCTTTATGAGCTCAACAGCAATTCTAAAAGCTAGTGAGCCTGATGCGATCATCTTACAGCATCCCCCAGGCAGGCAATTTCGCGTAGATTTTCCTCAACTCGAGATGCCCAGTATAGATACTGAAGTAGATTTAATAGGAGCCGTTAGTGATGCAAAAATTTTAGCAATCACATTAAATCATGAGGGACTAGATACAAATGAACTTCATGAGTTTATTGATAGTTATGAAGCTCAATTTAATATTCCGATTGTCGATGTGCTCACTCAAGGTTGCCAAAAGATTATCGATACTATAATTGATCACTTTCCCGAACTTACTGAGGGAGCAGAAAATGAAGATACTGATCGTTTTTTTTAATTGAACAGCCTTCCTCGAATTGAAATATCATTAACTAAAATTTATGAAAACGCGAAAACATTAGTAGACCTCTACTGCGGAAAAAATATTTCTATAATGGGTGTTACAAAAGTCGTGCTTGGGGAGCCCTCGATTGCTCAAAGCATTTGTAATGGAGGTGTCGAGTTCCTAGCGGATTCTCGAATTGATAATATTATAAAAATGAAGAATTCAGGGGTAATAGCAAAGTTTGTTCTTCTCAGAACAACGAAAAATGATGCCAAGACAATCGTACAAAATGTAGATATCAGCCTCAATACCGAAATTGAAACATTAGAAGAGCTTTCAAAACAGGCCACAAAATATAATATAGTTCATAAAGTTATTATAATGGTGGAGCTTGGTGATCTTCGTGAAGGAGTTATGCCTTATGATGTAATTAAATTTATAAAAAAGGTAAACAGAATGACTCATATAAAAATTATTGGTCTCGGCTGTAATCTTGCATGTTTTGCAGGAGTAAAGCCAGATCGAAGAAATATGAATCAACTCACTCAACTTGTAGATATGATCGAAAAAAAGTTTAATATCTCCATGAAGGTAATCACGGGCGGGAACTCTTCTAATTATAATTGGTTTCAATCAAATCATGATGTTGGCGCCATTAATAATCTTCGGCTAGGAGAGTCGATATTTTTAGGACTAGAGCCTTTATATCGAAAAAGAATCTTTGGCCTCCATACCGATGCTTTCCGTCTCTTTGGAGAGGTTGTTGAATCAAAACTAAAACCATCTATTCCTACAGGTAATTTGGCTCAAAACGGTTTCGGTGAGAAGCCTTTATTTTTGGACCGAGGAATGGAAACTAGAGTCATCATTGCGTTAGGCCGACAAGACGTGGATACCCCCAATTTAAAGTTAACAAACGAAATTGAAATTTTGGGATCTTCAAGTGATCACCTTATAATTAACCCCAAAAAACATATTTTTAAAATTGGAGATGAAGTTGAATTTGGTCTTAACTATAGTGGGCTACTAACGGCTATGACATCTCCATTCGTTAAAAAAGTGTTTAATAACTAGAAGGCTTGAAGAGGTTGACCTCTACCGACTTGCAAAAGATATAAAATCAGTGATAGTAAAACATACCGGATGTACGTATAGAGTGATTTTTGATCTCCGCACTGGCTCGCTAAACTAGTTAGCTAAAACACTCGAAAGAATTGTATCAAAAATGACAATAGTTAGTAGCTTATATTACCCCATTTTAGGTGGATAAGTCACCACAACTTTTTCAGAATAACACTCAAAACCTCGACGTAAAGTCTTGTGTGCAGATT
>CALLBC010000208.1 GCA_938001965.1 uncultured Bdellovibrionales bacterium
AAAACGGTTTTGAATAATTCCACAGATCCCAATAGTTCCAGGTCTTTTTTTATAGATTCTACGCTCAATAGTTCCATCTGGCTTTTCATTATAAAATGCACCTGATGAATGTGAAGTAACATCAATCCATGGAGGGTTAAAAGGGACTAGCTCTTCAACTATATCAACAACATCTTTAACAGTTCTGCCTCGAGGTGGAGGAACTATCTCGTAGCTAAACAAAGGGTTTTTTGCATTTTCAATATGTTCAATAACAGTCATTAAACCCTCATATTTTTAAATATTGATAAGGAGGTATGAGTAACTAGAATACTGCTTTTTATCAAGTATTAATAGGCAATTGATATTATTGATTAGCGGTAATGAGCGCAAAAGTAATCTAGAGGGAGGGAGGCTTTATCAAAGTAAAATTAAATTAATAAAATCAGTTACTTGCGACGTATTAATAGATTTAGATACAGGGATAAATGACCGTTGTATTAATGGTTACTCGGCTGGGCGGTTAATATAAGGCTTGTGTAACATTACCTCACATCAGGCTTTCTATTTGTTACGTAATAACTTTGCTTCTGATCTTGGACCATACTCTTTATTGGGTAGTCCCCAAGAATAGTTGTAAGAGATTTCATTGCTATTGTATTGGGTGAGGGTGATTTCCTCGCGAAATTTACTAACCTCATCAGGGGTGTTGTATTTAAAACTATACTTTGAAATTGCAGTTTCCGGCTTAGCTGTCTCTGATGTGTATATATGCTCATATAAAAATGGTACGTTTGAGTTTAAAGTCCATAAGCTTAAGCCCTGATTTTGGTTTGGTGCTATAATTGTATTTTCATGATGTAATAGCTGATTGTTTAAATCTTTGGCTGTGTATATTATGTTTACTCCAGAACCATCAACAATAGGTTTGAGTTCTAAGTGAGCTCTAAACTCTTGTCCTTCGTGATTGCGTCCCTTCCCGGTATACTGTCCTTCTAATTGCAATAGCTGATTAATTAAATTCATATTATCCTTCTTTGAAGAGCGCTTTTAAGAATGATAAAGGTTAGCTCACATAAATAGTTAGAGCAATACCTTCTAGAGCCAATAAGATCTATGTTAGTAAACTTGTTAAAGAAAATTTTATATATCCTAAAACAATCATTGAAAAACTATCTTTAAGGAGTTTAATGTTTAGTGAGAGCGAGGTTGAAATGGAAATAGTTGAATGCTCAGTATGTTGTAGCACTAAAACAGCACTAACTTGTAATACATGTAATATGGGTAGTTGTAAAAAATGTGCTTACTTTATTGATGAAAGTGAGTATGAGTTTTTAGCTCTATTTAATGAAAAACCTGATGGAGAAATCTATTGTCCTAATTGCTATAATGATAATATTGAGCCTGTACTTGATAAATATAATGAAATCTTAGATCTGGCTAAGGACGTTAATGCCTATGTGGGTAATAGTGATTTAAGAGCGCGAGCAATTCGTCGGATTGAAAAGCCTGTAAAAATTGAAGATTGTTTAAGTAGGGAAGATGCTTTAATGAGGCTTGGATTTTTAGTAGCACAAAAGGGCTTTGATACAATGGTGGATGTATCAATTGTATCTAAAAAAGTTGGGGGCGCAAAACGCTATAAAAAACTTGTGTGGAGTGGAACAGCTGTTCCAGTGGACCCAAAAATCAGAAAATACTAAAATCACTAAATGATTAGTAATTCAGCTAAATACAATTTTAAAAAGAGTTATAGATGGCGATACTGCTCATTTATCGCGCAAATAAGTTAAAAAACCTATTAAAAAAGGCTTAGATTGGCAACTTCAGTAAATAGTTGTTAAGATTTCTTGATAATAACTAATCAACAAAAGGAATTTATATGGCAGCAGAAGCAAAGGGATTAGCTAAACCAGTAAAGTTAAAACCAGAACTAGCATCTTTCTTAGGTGAATCAGAGTTACCTAGAACTGAAATAACAAAAAAACTTTGGGAGTACATTAAGTCAAATAAACTCCAAACTAAAAGTGAAAACGGTAAGCCAGAAAATGCAGGGAAGTATATTGTTGCTGATTCAAAGCTTTTATCAATTTTTAAAAATACTAAATCAACGAGTAAAGCTGGAAAATTAACTGACTTAACTCAAATGAAAGAGGGCGAGACAATTAACATGATGCAAATGGCAGCTGTTGTTGGCGCGAACATAGAAAAATAGAAAATTTAAAAAAGCCTCTACTTCGAGGTTATTTACATCAAGAAACTTTTTTTATCACATTGGGCGCTTGCGCCCTTTTGATTTTTAAGGGCACAACTAGTAATGCTCTTGTTGCTAGCTTAATTTACTCTTTTGGTCTGCTATTCATGTTAGGCACAAGTGCAATTTATCACAGGATTACATGGTCAACAAAAGTGAGATCAATCTTAAAGCGTGTTGATCACTCAGCTATTTTTATACTCATCGCTGCTACTGCAACTCCTGTATCAATGTTTGCATTACCATTAGACCAGGGTAAAGAATTTTTGATTCTAGTATGGTCAGCTGCATTTATTGGTGTAATACAATCAATATTTTGGGTATCGGCTCCTAAATATGTAACTGCAATATTTTATATAATTGTTGGATGTCTAGCTATTCCATACAGTGGTGCCATAAACCAATCCATCGGTTCCACAAAGTTATCACTCATAATCATGGGGGGCTTTTTTTATATTGTTGGAGCCTTATTTTATGCTTTTAAAAAGCCAAATTTTTATCCGGGTGTATTTGGTTACCATGAGCTATTTCATTTGTTTACAATCTTTGGGATACTTTTTCACTTTGTATTAATTTACCAACTAATAAACTAAATAATGGGATGACCATCTATGACTTTTAATATTAGAGAAGGAAAAAAGACTGACTCTAAGGAAATACTAAGCTTAATTAATGAGTTAGCAATATATGAAAAAGAGCCTGACGCTGTTAAAACTAATATTGATGACATTCATAGAGATGGTTTTGGTGAGCAAAATTATTTTAAAACTATTGTTTGTGAGTTAGATGGAAAGCTAGTTGGATTTGCCTTGTACTTTTACACTTGGTCAACCTGGGAAGGAAGGCCGTCATTATACCTCGAGGATCTATTTGTTTTACCTGAATGTAGAGGTCAAGGAATGGGATTGGCGCTATTGAAAAGGCTTGCCCAAATTGCGGTGAAAAACTCTTGCAAGCGAATGGATTGGGCGGTGCTTGATTGGAATAAGCCGGCCATTGATTTTTATGATTCCATTGGTGCTAAACATAAAAAAGAGTGGTTTATCTACAGGCTTGAGGGCAATGCTTTAGATAATTTTATTACCTAAAGGATATCATCTCTAAACCAAGCAGTAAGACTTTGACGATTACTATTTGTGGGTTTAACCTCGTGTTCTAATTCACTTAAAAATATTACTAATGAGTTTTTTACAGGCTCAATTTTAATAGAATTTTTATTATAAATCATTAATTCGCCTTCATGGCTCTTTTCCCAACTACTGATGTAATAGACCAATGTTACAAGCCTTGCTGGCAAGTTTTTGTGTTTATCAACATGTCGTTTATAAAAGTGTCCAGGAGGGTATAATGCAAATTGTGACTCATACCTTTTAATCGGAAAATATAAATGAGATTTAAGGATATCAGATATGTTATTTAATAACTCCCAAACAGGCTCTAAGCCATTTTCGTTTTGGTTCAGCCATAAATTTTTATCATTTCTAATTTGAGTATTGTTACTTTTGGACGAGCCTTTGCCAATTTGGGCAGGTTTAAAGTTATTAATATTTTTATTAAAGTTGTTAGCTATTAAATTATAAGAATCTTCTTTGAAAATATTTGTGGCATGCCAATAGCCTTGAGAGCTTAGGTCATTAGCGAGATTGTTAAATTGGCTTAAATAATCATTACTAAACATAAGTAGTCTATACCAAGCGAGTGATTGAACTGTAAATAGTTTAAATATAAACCATAAGTACTTGTTTTTACTGGGTATGTTTATGTGAATTAAGTATTTAACAAATTCCCATTACAAAGTATAAAGAGGTAGTAAAAGGGAGGACCTTATGAAGTTAATCTGTTTAGTGTTGTTATTTTTAGGGCTTGGATGTTCACAAAAAAATAAAGTGAGTCTTAATAAAAAAATTCTATTCGTGGTTACCAGTCATAGTAAGCTTGGTGACACCAAAAAGAAAACAGGGGCATATATCTCTGAGATTACTCACCCTTACTTAGTTTTTAAAAACGCTGAATATGACATAGACTTTATTAGCCCAAGAGGTGGAAGTGTTCCATTGGACGGTATGAAAAATATTGATGAGGCCACCAAGGAACTATTAAAAGATACTGAATTTATGAATTTGTTGAAAAATACTAAGAAACCAAGTGCTATTCGTACCGCTGACTACGATGCTGTATATTTTGCTGGTGGTCATGGGACCATGTTTGATTTTCCAGACAATGAAAAGCTACAGAGTATAACAGCTGAGGTGTACGAGGCTGGAGGTCTAGTATCTGGTGTTTGTCATGGCCCAGCCAGCTTGGTAAATGTAAAATTATCAGATGGATCGTATTTGATATCTGGGAAAAAGGTTTCTGCTTTTACTGATGAAGAAGAAGAGGCTGTTAAATTAACTAAAGTGGTTCCCTTTTCTTTAGAGTCCAAAATAAAAAGCAGGGGAGCTTATTTTGAAAAGGCCGACAAATTTAAGGAAAAAGTTGTTAATGATCAGCGGTTAATAACTGGACAGAACCCAGCAAGTGCAAGGGCCGTTGCTAAAGAGGTTTTACAAACCCTTGAAAAAAGAAGTATGTAGCATAAACCACATACTTCTTAAGCAAAATTATTGGCATAATTCCATATATTTTTTAAATGCTGGTCTTTCACCAATTTTACTTAACCAACGTTTAATATTTTCATACTTAGATAAATCATAATTGACGTGAAAACAGATTGAAACAACAGAGTTTACATTTAAATCTGCTAAGCTAAATTCATTACCAATTAAATAATCATTATTTTCAAGTTGTGTATCTAAAATTTCTAATAAGTCTGGTAATTTTTTTTGTGCTTTTTCTATAGCTGCAGTATCTCTACGCTCTTCAGGGACAAAAACTAATTGTATAAAGATATCAATTAATGGGGGCTGTAGATCAGCGATGGCCCAAATACTCCATTGACTTACTTTTGCTTTATCATTAATAGATTTTCCTAAAAGTTCCGGTTTATACTTTTCAGCTAAATAAAGGTTAATAGCCATGGACTCAGACATAACAAAGCCATCATCAACAAGGGCAGGGACTTTTCCGTTTGGATTTATTTTTAAATAAGCTTCTGATTTGTGTTCTTTTTCTTTAAAGTTAACAGACTTCGCTTCATATTTAGCGCCAATCTCTTCAAGGCACCAAAAACATCTGCCAGAACTTGATTTAGGGGAACCATATATAGTGATCATAAAAACATCCTTACTTAAGTTAATTTTTCAGTGAAAAGATAGCATATTGCCTAGATTAAGCTATTAAAAAATAGTTAAGAGGCTCCTGAATAAAAAGTTAAGTATATTCAGTAACTTAGCTTGTTCGAAAATAATAATTAGTTATGGTATTTATATGCAGAAGCTAGTATTAATAATTTTCTTATAAAGAAGGCTAAGTGTTTAAAAAAAATCAAAGAGTTGTAAGTCGTACTGAGTCTGATCTCGGCCTAGGAATTATTAAGTCAGCGACGAAACAAGGAAATATTAGAGTTTATTTTCCACGTACTAATGAAGAGCGTTCGTATAGTAATTTAGTTGAAAGCCCAATCCAAAGATATAAATTACGGGTAGGTGACCAGGCTTTTACAACTGAAGGTCATTCCTTTATTATTGAGAGCGTTATAAATGAAAATGATCTCATAAAATACACTTCTAAAAATAGTGAATGTTGGGAATGGGAGTTATCAGACCAAGCAGAAAACATTAGCGTTCTTGATATGTTTTTAGGTGGTCAGTTGAGTCATTATAAAACTTTTGATTTAAGAAAAGAAGCTTGGCAGATCAGAGGGGAGTCAAGATCATCTGGGGCAATGGGTTTTGTTGGAGCAAGAGTTACACCTCTTGCACATCAACTATATATTGCTAAAACAGTTTTATCGCAAGCTGAGCCAAGAGTATTACTTTCAGACGAAGTTGGCCTGGGTAAAACTATTGAGGCCGGATTAATATTTAGTGCTATGAGGTCTATAGGGCGTGCAGATAGAGTTTTAATTTTAGTGCCTGAGTCGTTAACGCATCAGTGGTTAGCTGAAATGTTTCGTAGATTTAATGAGCTCCTAACAGTTATTGATTTTGATCGCTGTGAAGAAGAAGAGGCCTCACAGGGGCAAAGTGCATTTAATGTAATCAATAAAGCCATTTGTTCGTTGGAGTTTTTATTAGAAAACCCTAAGTATATGAATCAGGCTATGTCAGTGGATTGGGATTTAATCATTGTGGATGAAGCTCATCATTTAAAGTTACCCAAAAATGAAAATGAAATAACTGATTGGAGTTTGGTAAAAGGCCTTAGCCTGAAAACAAGAGGTCTTTTACTTTTGACGGCAACACCTAGAATGTATGGTTTAGAATCTCAGTTTTCACTATTAAATATAGTTGATCCAGAGAGGTTTAATGATTTTTCTTTATTTTGTGATCAAGCACATCAAGGTAAAGAGTTGGCTCAAGTTGCTAAAGAAATTGAGCAAGTAGGAGTGAGTAAAGAGAGTAAGGAAAAGTTAAAGCAGATGTTCTCTGAGGATAAGAATCTTCACAAATTACTCGACAAACAAGAAGTTGATAGAAAAGTAGTATTAAAGTCATTGGTTGATAGGCACGGAACGGGGAGAGTGTTTTACCGAAATAGAAGAGAAAGGTTGAAAGGCTTTCCTAAAAGAATTTTAAACTCTGTCAATATTGATGGTGACATAAAACGAAAATTAGAATGGCTAGATAATTTCTACTCAAAAATGGGCAAACAAAAAGCATTAGTAATTTGTTCTTCTAAAGAAACTGTTTTAAAAATTAATAATTGGTTTAAAGAAAACTCTAGAAAAAAAATATCTATATTCCATGAAGACCTTTCTATTTTAGAGCGTGATATACAAGCCGCTAGATTTGCTCAGGAAGAGAGTATTAACATTTTAGTTTGTAGTGAAATTGGTGGAGAGGGGAGGAACTTTCAATTTTGTCATAATTTAATTTTATTTGATTTGCCTTCTCACCCAGACTTAATTGAACAAAGAATTGGTCGTTTAGATAGAATTGGGCAATCAAAAGATATTCAAATTTACTCACTTTGGAAAGAAGGCGGTCCAGAAGAGGTTTTATTTAATTGGTATCATAAAGGCTTAAGTTGTTTTGAAAACTCTTGGAGTGGAGCCAATATAATTTACGAAAAATTTTCTGATCAAATAGAGACTTTAAAAATTAATTTTAAAAAAGGCGATAAGACAGCTAACGATAATTTAAAAAAATTGATTTTAGAAACACAGAAAGAGGCTGTGAAAACACGGAAAATTCAATCAGAAAGTGTTGACGTGTTGATGGATATAAATTCTTTTAATGAAGAAATAGGTAATGAGCTAGTTGAACTGGTGGACGACAAAGATGATAACCCAAGATTAGAATTATTTATGCGAGGCCTTTTTGATCATTATGGGATTCAATATAAAGATTTTGATGATAGAGGAACTTTATTAATTGATGGTGAATCATTAAGTTTTATTGAAAACTTTCCTGGAATTAGCTCTGAAGAAGATACAGTGATGACTTTTGATCGTGCTGTGGCTCTTGAGCGAGAAGACATAACCTTTGTGACTCAAGATCATCAAATTGCTGAAGAGTCATTAAGTATGCTAATTGACAGAAATGAGGGGGGGGCCTCTATGTGTAAATGGGAAAATTCACCATATGAATCAGGGGCTCTTGTGGAGGTTACCGTACTATTGCAAGCTTCGGGTCCAAAGTATTTAGAATTGGATCGCTATTTACCCTTACAAATAAAATCATTTGTTGTTAACCATGCTGGAAAAATAATTGAGGGTAGTCCGCATCTAGAGCAACCAGAGCTTTTAAGAGAGCTGCTGGCTGCTGAAGAGCCCGAGGTTGGTGAGCGTATGCAAAAATTTTTAACTCCTATTGTTGATAAAATTAAAGTTGATTCTATAAATTGGTTTGAGCCTAAAGTGAATAATGCCATTAAAAATGCTAAGTTACGATTGAATGAGGAAAAGAGCAGGTTAGAATATTTAGCAAGTGTTAATGAAAATATGAATACAGATGAAATTGATCATTTGAATAAAAAACTAGATCTTACAATTAGCCACCTACAGTCTTCACAACCTCGTATAGATGGTATAAGAGTAATATTTACTGAAGAGCGAAGTTACTAAAAGGTATTAATGAGTAAAAGAAAGTATAAAAAAATTGTAATGATTGTATTTGGAATTATTGCAGCCATATGGACAACTTATCAAAATAAGTATTCGTCTTCGGGTTCAGATACCACATATAAAATTGGCAAACAGTTAATTTATACAAAGCATGCCAAGTGTAGGATGAGTTGCCGTTATTTAGATAAAAGTGAAGTTAAAGACCTAATAAGTAATGGCAAGGTTAATCATCGTAAATCGAATTCTAAGGCTAAACCTTGTCCAGTGATTGCTAAAGAAAAACGAACTAGAGATAAACAGTACTCAAGAGTGGTGTATGCTGACTGTCCGAATAAAATTAAAGTAATTACAGTGATTGATTTAGATAATAAATATAAGTGTAACTGTAAGTAATAAAAGGGAAGTAAATGACTAATAATGATGTTTTAAGAAGTATACGCTACACTTTTGATATTAGCGATAGTGAAATGATAAATATTTTTTCTTTGGCAGAGCATAAGGTTGATAGGGAGTTGGTGAGTCAATGGTTAAAAAAAAATGATGATCAATCTTTTAAAGAGTGCCAAGGAGTTGAGCTATGTATTTTTTTAAATGGCTTAATTAATAAAAATCGTGGAAAAAAAGATGGAGACCTAGTTCCTCCTGTAAAGTGGATGAATAATAATATTATATTTAAAAAGCTCAAAATTGCTTTAAACCTAAAAAGTGATGACGTTATAGAAATTATGAAGTTGGCTGATTTTGATATTAGTAGCCATGAGCTCAGTGCATTCTTTAGAAAAAAAGGTCATAAAAATTACAGAACGTGCAAGGATCAAATATTAAGAAATTTTTTAAAAGGACTTCAGTTAAAGCATAGGCCTGGAGACAATAATCAGACTGATTTAGTTTGGTAAAATAGAGGTCATTTAGTCGTTGATGATTAGGCTGGTCTTCAGGCTAGTGGTCCTTTTAAAATGGCATAGTAAAAACAACACAACTACTTGTTATTATTGAATTAAATATAATTTTTTAAATTTTCTAAATATTACAAAACCATTGATAATAATAGTGGCGAATTAGCTATTATGATATAAAGACTTATATCAATGAGTATATAATTCAGATTTATAAGGATGTTAAATATGTTTATTAAATTATTTTCAGCTGCTCTTTTCGCGCTTATTATTTTTCAATCTTGGACAAATATCCAAGAAGTTAAACTTGTTAAGGAGCAAAAAAATGCTCAATTGTTTGAGCCAATCAAAGCTTACTTGTCTAACTATGTTTCTAACCTTGAAGGTGAGTCTCCGCAAATTGAATTTTCGAAATTAAAAACTGAAACAGTCATTCCTGGAAAAAGTATTATTGGTACGTTTGATATGTCATATGACCAAGAAAAAAATAATAAAGACTTATCAAGCAGAGCTTACTTTGAAGGTACAGTTGAGTTAACTTCTGTAGATGGTAAAGACTGGGTTGCTAGTATTAAGAAAATGAAAAATGTAAGGCAAGATTTTATGGAGCCAATGTACATTCAAGTTAGTAAGTAATTTAAAAATAATTTGATTTTCAAAGGGCCTTCAGTGGCCCTTTTTTATTTTAGGTGAGGGTAATAATTTTGATTAGAGTTGTAAGTAAAATGGTCCTAGTATTAAATGCATTATTACTTATTAGTAGTAACAGCTATGCAATTGATGGTGGGTTGCCAACTGAGTTAGAGCAAACTCCTTGGGCCATTAAGATATTTGGCTGTGGGGCATCCTTTATATCTGAGACTTACATAATTACTGCTGCTCATTGTGTGATAAATTTAAAACCTCATGAGATAAAGCCAAGGGGTGGCGGATCGAGCGTTAAGACTGAGCTTAATACCTTGCCTTCTGTCAAAAAAATAATTATTCACCCTGAATACACAAATTGGAATAAAGATCACATAGAGGTTAAGTATGCTGACTTAGCTATATTAGAGCTTGAATCAAAAGTAACTTTTAGCGAAACACTACAGCCAGTAAATTTACCATTTACTAATATATTGAATAGCCGCTTAATTAGTAATCAACAGTCAAATGTTGCAATTATGGGGTGGGGTAATACAGGGGAAATGATTCCATCCACTTCTAAATTAAAAGTTATTAATAACATTTTTTTATTACCTGGTCCAAAAGATGAATATTGGGCCAATGGAAAAGCTGAAGAAGAGCTATTTACAAAAACAATTTCTAAAACGAATGTAATTGCTACCTTTATGACTGGTGACTATTTAATTGTTAAAAATAAGTTTGGGCAGTCCTGCAAAGGGGATAGCGGTGGTCCTATGATAGATTTATCTACAAATACTATTATAGGTGTTTCAGCTCATAACATGGGAACTGGTTGTGGCCATGATAAGTACTTTTTTTATACTGATGTTAGTAAAAGCATAGATTGGATTAATAGCATAATTAAATAAAACCATAGGTGATAGATGTCTTTAAATCATTACAACTCAATATCTAAAGATTTTGAGGAAAATTGGTTCTTTACAAAAGAATACTTTCCAACTTTAGCAAAAGCCATAATTAAAAGCTTAAAGCTAGAAGAGGAAGATACTTTTGTTGACTTGGGTTGCGGAACTGGAAATTATACCAGAGAAATTGTGGATAACTCTGTGTGCTCTATAAAAAAAGTGGTTGGTGTAGACTTTAGTAAAAATATGGTTGAGCAGTTTTGTCTTAAAAATTCAACTTATTCAGGGGTTTGTTCAGACTTAGAGTCTTTTGTGAGCTCAACTCAAGAGAGCTTTGATAAAATTTTACTAAAAGAAGTTATACATCATGTTCAAGATTATAATCAGTTTTACTCTGGATTAAATAAAATTCTTAACCCTTCCGGAAAAATACTGATTGTCACTAGGCCTGAAAAAACTAATTTTCCATTCTTTGAAAAGGCACTGGATTATTTTAGTGCAAATCAAGTTTCTGAATCTGAGATAAAGAGTGGTCTTGAAAGGGCTGGATTTAGCTCATTAATTGAAAAGTTAAATATTGATATAAGAATTGGTAAATCTCAACTGTTTAAAATGATTGAAAACAGATTTATGTCCACCTTTAATCACTTTACTGATGATGAAATCAAGTTAGGTTTGGGTGAGGTAGACCAGAAGTATTCGGGGCTGAGTGAGATAAAGTTTTGTGATGAGCTAATCTTCATATCAGCAATTAAAAATTAAGTGCTTAACTGGATCTATATAATGGTAATAATGGAACTATTGCTGTGGTGTAGCTTATTGTAATGTGTACTTTGATTGAAAAATAGTAACAGCTGGGCTGTTTGGAAGGGGAACTAATTTTAAGTGGTGTCAAAATGCTCGGCAAGTAGATCTATTTTTATCCTAGTTGAATAAGGAATATTAATACTAATGAATTAAAAAACTTAATTAGACTTTATTTACCTAATTACCTAAATAGTTTGTGAGTGAATTAACAAACAACTATTTAGGAGTAATTATGAACAAATTAATATTTATACTATCACTAGTAATGACTACAAGTGTGCTTGCAGCTGATCTGCCAACATTTAGTGCCTTTGTATCTGGTGATAAACTGTATGTAACAATGATGATGGACACGTGTAACTCTCATCATGCAAGCTTAAGTTTAGCGCAAAACTGTAAAAAGGCTGATCCAGGTATGCCTTCAACAACAGATTATGTGACTACTTGTGATGCTCAAATCCAGGTTAGATCTACTAAAATGTTTTGTACAGATATGAAAACAGCGCCAAAAGCTTTTGAAATTAATCTTAAGGATTATAATTTAAGGAATACAATTGATACTCTTAAGCTTACAACCTATGGCACAGAAGAAGTTGAAGTAGATTTAAAAAATAACTCTGATTTAGGTGCTTTTGTAACTAATAATGAATTACAGTTCACTGTATTAGGTGATACCTGTAATCATATAGGCGCTAAATTAGAAGTTGATAAATTATGTGACAAAGACAGACTAACGAGAAATTCTGTTGTTACTTGCAATGCTAAGTTATTAGTATTTCAAACTGAAATGTATTGTGGAAATACTGATCTAGTTCCAAGAACTACAACGGTTAAACTTAAGGATACACAAGTTGATCCTTATGCTAAAGTATTGGCTTTAGATTATAGTGGGACTGAGCTTGAGGTTGATCTTAAGTAGTTTCTTCTTAATTTAAAATTAATCTTATTAGGCACTTATTGATAAATAAGTGCCTTTTTATATAAATAAATTAAAAAATTAGTATTAGATGCTTTAGAATTGTTTTGAGGGAATTCATTTATTTAACTAGCGCAGAGCAAAGTCACTAGCTGTTTCTGTAACTATTTGTTATGAAGTATTTTTACTTACAAAAGGAAAGACTGTGAAATATTTTTTAATTATATGTTCGTTATTTACTTTAAACATTTTAAGCAGTTCTTGCACTAGTAGCTCCAAAAACTACACTCAAGCTGAAATTGAGTCTGAGAGTAAAAAGTTGGCTGAATTTTTTAATAAAAATTTCGAAGCTGTTGTTAAGCGATATCCCACTTATGCCACTTATCTGGGGCGTAAAGACCAGTATGACAAATTAAATAATAATACTTATGAATATTCTAAAGAAACCTTAGAGTTAGAAAAGAAAAGCTTAGAAGAAATGAAAAAAATCAACTTTGATGCTTTGGATCCGCAAAGTAAAATTAGTTATAAAATGTACGAAGAAAACGTTAAAGACTCAATAGAGAGTTTTAAGTATTTTTATCATGGCTTCTTTGTTTCGCAAATGTTTGGTGAGCATTCTAGTTTACCAAGCTTCTTAATTAATATGCATCAAATTGCTAATGAAAGCGAAGCTAATGCCTATGTATCAAGATTAAATGGATTTAATAATTACTTTGATCAGTTGCTAGTTAAAATGAAGGTGCAAGAAAAAATGGGTGTGAGGATGCCTAATTTTTCATTTGATAAAGTGATTAGAGATAGTAAAAATATAATTTCTGGATTTCCGTTTCAAAAAGTTAAGAAGCAAAGTACCTTGTATAAAGATTTAAGTGATAAACTAGTTAAAGCTAAAATTCCGACCTCAAAAAGAAAAGAAATTTTAAAAAATTCAGAAAAAGCATTACTAAGCTCTGTTTACCCTGCCTATCAAAAATTTATTACATATATGACCGACTTAAAGAAGATTAGCACCAGAAATGATGGTGTATGGTCTATTCCTAATGGACAAGCCTATTATAAGCATCGTTTAAAGAAGATCACTACCACTGATATGACTGCACCTGAAATTCATAAATTAGGGTTAAAAGAAGTGGAAAGAATTCGTGGTGAAATGCGAGTAATAATGAAGAAAGTAGGTTTTAAAGGTGACCTTAGTGATTTCTTTAAATTTATGAAGACTTCAAAAAAGTTTTATTATCCCAATACAAAAGCGGGACGTGCTTCATATTTGAAGGATACTAATAAACTAATTTCTAATATTAAAGGCAAACTTGATTTGATATTTAAAACAAAGCCAAAGGCAGATGTTAAAGTTAGAGCTGTTGAAGCGTTTCGCGAAAAGTCAGCAGGCATAGCTTTTTATCAGAGGCCTGCAATGAACGGGTCTCGCCCGGGTATTTACTATGTAAATCTATCAGATATGAAGTCTGTGGCGAAGTATGACATGGAGGCCTTAGCTTATCACGAGGCAATTCCAGGCCATCATATGCAGTTGGCCATAAGCCAAGAGTTAAAAGATCTCCCAATGTTTAGAAAGATGGGAGGGTTCACTGCATTTACAGAGGGTTGGGGACTATATTCTGAGTATATCCCAAAGGAAATGGGGTTTTATACTGATCCTTATTCAGATTTTGGTCGTTTAAGTATGGAAATGTGGCGTGCTTGTCGCTTGGTTGTTGATACGGGTTTACATCATTATAAGTGGTCTCGAGAAAAAGCCATTGAGTATTTAAATAATAATACTCCAAATTCAATGGATGAAAAAGTGAAGGGTATTGAAAGATATATTGTAATGCCTGGACAAGCTACTGCTTATAAGATTGGTCAGTTAAAAATATTAAGTTTAAGAGAAAAAGCAAAAACCGCATTGGGTGACAAGTTTGATATTAAAGAGTTCCATGATCGCGTACTAACAAATGGTTCAGTACCAATGAATTTGCTAGAAAGTAATATTGATGACTATATAAAGTCTGTAAGTCTGTAATAAAAAAAGCTTATGTAAGCTCTATTTACTTCTATTGTCGCGCCATCTTTTCCAATCTATAAAAGGAAAGAAGGATATAATGGCTGGGAGAGTTGTTAATGATAGGCAGGTGGCCCCAAACAAGCCCCAGCCCAGTACTAATGCTAGGGGTTGAACAAAGGTATCAACCCCGCCAATTCCATATATCGTTGGTATTAAGCCAATCAAAGTGGTTATAGTTGTAATTAAGATTGGACGTAAGCGCCTAACTCCAGCTTCGATAACTGCTTCTTTAAAATCAACACCAGCGTTAAGTCTGTCTTGAAGAAACTTCATTAAAATAATTGAGATATTCACTACTACACCAGAAAGGCCAACGACTCCAATAATCCCCATTAATGAAAATGGCTGTCCATGAAGTTTTAAGGCCCATATAACACCAAATAAGCCCATTGGAATTGTTGTTAATACTAATAGTGGGTAAAGAGCTGAGCCAAATAAAATGCTAATAATCATAAAAATAATAATAATGGCTAAAATATAAAGGCGCATTGTATCTTTTAAAGTGTCGAGCCTTCTTTTTTCTCCGCCACCGGTTTTAATTTTTACAGTAGAGTGTTTCTTTTTTAGCTCTTTAATTAACGGGCGTAGCTTAACATTAGCCTCTTTACCTGTGATAACTTTATCATCAACTTCAGCAAAAACAGTAATTGTTCTTAAGCCATCTAAACGTTGTATTGTAGAAGGGCCCTTTTCCTCAACTAGTTTGGTAAAAATTGAAAGGGGAACAGCTTGGCCGATTTTGTTTCTTATTTTTAACTTTGTTAAATCTTTAGCTAACAAATTAGAGTTTGGAGATACTCCAACCAAAATTTCTACTTTTTCATTGTTTTTTAATATTTCACTGGCAACGACACCTGTGGACGCTGAAAATAATGTTCTTGAAATATCTGAGGGGCTAACTCCTTCGGATACAGCTAATGCATTATTAATTTCAAAGCGGTATTTAAGGCTATCACCATCGAGATCTGTTTCAATGCTGTTAACGCCTTCAATACTTTTTAGTTTATTTTTAATTTCATCAGCAATACTAGAGCCAAGCAGTAGGTCTCTGGAAGCTATTTCTAGTTGCACAGGTTTACCCACGGGTGGTCCCGGCCTATCTATAGTTAATGATGTTTTAACACCTTCTGTTTTAGAAAAATCGTTAATAATGGACTTAATATCTTTTAGCACTGTTTTTTCACGATATATAAAAGTGGGGTCACTGGTAAAGCCAATATTTATTTGACCTAAATGAGAGGCTGTTTGCCGCGATCCAGATGCTCCACCAGTTCTTACTTGTCCAATGTCAGATGAAAAACTAGAAAAATCTTTACCACTTTTATCTTCTAGTTTTTTACTTAATTTTTTAACAACCTCAACAGTTTTGTCTACAGGGGTGTTTTTATCAAGTTCTAGTCGAACACTGACGCCCTCTAAGCCTTTTGCAGGAAATAATGAAAACCTTTTAAATAAAGATTTTCCCTGCATAACCGAAAACGCAGAAAATATAATAAAGCCTAA
>CALLBC010000209.1 GCA_938001965.1 uncultured Bdellovibrionales bacterium
CGACATGTTGAAGGAAGATTTAGAGTTAATGGGGCCATCAAGAATTTCTGACGTTGAAGCGGCTCAAACTGAGATCATAAATATTGCTAAGAGATTAGAGCAGACAGGACAGATACTCATAGATAGGGGCGGAGCAGAAGACGCTTTAGTATAGGGGATTAATGTTTAAAAAATTTGTAATTAAAAATGATAAATCTGAGGTAGAAGAGTTTAACTTAAAGGAATTCTCTTTAAAGGTAACTAATGAGGCTGCTGAGTTTGAAAAGTCAGAGCTAGTTAACAATAAAGGGTTTGTTATAGATAAAAGTTCTTCTAAAAAGTCTGGGTTATCATATTTAAAAGACAAAAGAATTAGTAATAAAATTAATGAAGAAGTTAAAGTCTTATTAGAAAAAGAAAAGTCTGAAATCTATGAGAAGTATAAAAAACAAGGTTATGATGAAGGCTTTCTTTCTGGAGTACAAGAAGGTAAAGAGTCTGTTGTTGAAGAGTGTAAAGAGGCCGTTGATGGTACTCTTGCAACGCTATCAGCTGCTACAAAAAAAATTATTAGCACGAATAATAATTTAATTAAAGAAAATGAAAAAGATTTGGTTAGCTTAATTAGGCTAGCAACTGAAAAATTTTGTTTGAAAGAAATTGAATTAGATGAAGACTTTACTAAAAATTTAATTAATCAATCTTTAGAAGAGCATTTAAAAGAGCAAAAAATAAAGTGTAGGCTATCACCAGATGACTATAAAAAATTATCAAAGTTTAATGATGAACTTAAAGTAAATAGCTTGCCAAGGGAAATTTCATTTGAAGCAAGTGCTGATGTGGAAAATGGTGGCCTTATACTTGAGCTTGAAAATGGTAAGATTGATAAGAATGTTAAAACTAGATTTAACAAAATATGGGACGCATTAAGTGGTAATGGAAGATAGGGTGCTAGAGAAATATTATAAGTCTCTTAATAATGTACAGCAAGCAAGTTACGAAGGTTATGTAATTAGTGTTAAAGGGATGCTTGTCTCTGCACATTTGCCAGTATCACAGATGGGGTCAATTTGTGAGATCGTTTCTAGCGCAAATAAAAAAAAAATACTTTGTGAAGTTGTTGGCTTTGAGGATGATATAGTTTATTTAATGCCATTTTTACCAATGCAGGGGATTAGCAGTGGTGCAAAGGTTTATTTGAAAAGTCTTGAGCCTGAAGTAAAAATATCTCCATCTCTTTTGGGAAGAGTGATTGATGGCTTAGGCGAGCCACTTGATGATAAAGGGCCAATTAGTTACGAAAGCAGTTCTGCATTATATAAACAAGCTCCAAATCCTTTAAAGCGTGAGCCTATTTCTGATGTGCTAAGTTTAGGTGTTAAAGCCATAGATGGGTTTACTACTATTGGTAAAGGGCAAAGAGCCGCTATTTTAGCGGGCTCTGGTGTTGGAAAGTCAGTACTTTTAGGTATGATGGCTAAGAACTCAAGTGCCGATGTAAATGTAATTGCATTAATTGGTGAGCGTGGACGTGAAGCAAGAGAATTTATTGAGCAAATATTAGACGAAGAAAGTTTAAAAAGATCAGTAATTATAGTTGTGACTTCAGATCAAAGCTCTGTGATGAGAATGAGAGGAGCCTTTTTAGCAACAAGTATTGCAGAGTATTTTTCTGAACAGCAGAATGATGTTTTACTCATGATGGACTCATTAACTCGTTTTGCCATGGCGCAAAGAGAAATTGGTTTGAGTGTTGGTGAGCCACCCACAACTAAAGGTTACACGCCTAGTGTATTTTCACTTTTACCAAAGCTTCTTGAAAGAGTAGGGAAAATAGAGGGTAAGGGAAGTGTAACGGGTTTATACACAGTTCTCGTTGAAGCTGATGATATGAATGACCCAATTGCAGACTCAGTAAGGTCTATTGTAGATGGTCATATTGTTTTAACTAGAAAGCTTGCAGAGCAAGGTCATTATCCAGCCATTGATATTTTACAAAGTGCAAGTCGCTTAATGAATCATATTGTAGATGATGAGCACCGATCCAATGCTTTAAACCTGAAGCGTTTAATCTCTTCATATAATGAGGCCATAGACTTAATTAACATTGGGGCATACCAGGCAGGGTCTAACCCCTCTATTGATGCCGCAATCAGGTTAAAGCCAGCAATAGATACGTTTTTAATGCAAAATGAAAAAGATGAATTTAACTTTGATAATGCAAGAATTGAGATGGAAAAAATTCTAGGGGCTTAATTATGGCATTTAAATTTAAATTAGATAAGCTTCTTGAGATTAGAAAAAGTGAAAGAGATCAAAAATTTAAAATTTGGTCACTAGAAAACGGAAAGTTAAGTATTCTGCTAAGAGAAGAAGAAAGCATTAAAAATGAATTGTTAGAGAACAAAAGAAAGTACTCTGAGAGCTACAAGAACAAAGATCTGCAAGGCGTGGGTTTATTTAGAATGTATATATCAACATTTAAATTCAAGACTGCGGATATTTTAAGTAGAATAAAAAGGCAAAAAGAGATTATTGAGCAACACAGACAAGAGTTATATGAGTCTAATATTAAATTTAAAACTATCGAAAAACTAAAAGAAACTAAGCAAAATGAATATATTAAAATACAAAATAAAAAAGATGAAAAATTTATAGATGAGATTAATGTGATGAGACATAAGAGGGGAAACTAAATTGGATCCATATAAAAAACACTTCAAAAAACTTAAGAAAAATAAGACTAATTCTGAAGCGGTACTTAGGTCTGCTGTTAAAATTAGAAAGAAAAAGAAAAAGTCTCCATTCCCAATTATGACAATCGTTAATACAATCGCCATAATTGCAGTGATGTCTTACTGTTTAATTAATATGGATAAAATTCAAGATCAATTCTCTAAGGTGTCATTAGGTTTCTTATCAAAATCACTAGCTCAAAGTACTAGTGAGCAAGGAAAAAAGAATCAAGACCCAAATCTAGAAAGGGAAGAAAATTCCCCAGAACTGAGGTCAGAACTAGCCGCTAAAAAGCCTGCGTCAGTTAAAAAAGATATTAACTATTTCAGGATGTTAGAGAAGAAAGAACAGGTTCTTGATGACAAAGAAAAGCAACTAAAAAAGTTGGAATCCAATTTGCAAATACAAAGGGAAGAGTTAGTAGCAAAAATTAAAGAGCTACAACAGATGAGAGCGGATATTAGTAATGCTCTTAAAGATAAAGTGGATACGGATAAAGGCACAGTTGATAAGTTAGTCCAAGTCTACGCTAATATGAAGCCAAAATCAGCGGCTAAAGTATTAGAAACTATGAAGGAAGAGTTAGCAGTTAAGATACTGCAAAAAATGAAGAAGAAGAATGCAGCTGCGATATTAAATGTTATCAACGCTAAACGAGCAGAAAACCTGACGGAATTAATCGCAGGATATGAAGAGTAAGGATTAGATTGAAAGCAATAAACTTAGGCATAAACTCATTCTCTGACAAGCTAGCCGAGAATCAGTTAAGTAAGTTCTCTAAGCCTGAGTTTTTATCAAAGTCAAAAAACTTTAATGATGTTTTAAAGAAGTCAGAAGAATCTAAAGATAAGAATAAAGAAAAATTTGAAAATAAAGACATTCACTTTGAAAAATTAACAAGTCGTTTAAGTGATCAAATAAAAGCAGGAACAAGTGAAAATAAAGATTTATTAAGTTCACTGGATAATAAAGATGATCAGCTTGGCGGAGCTTTAGGCTTAAAAGGGCATCTAAGTTTCTTAAACCAAGAAAATCTTAGCCCAGATGAAAGAATGCAAAAAGTAGCGCATCAAAAAGACCTAGGTCAGATGGCAAGCCTACCAAAAGGTGAATTGTCGTCAGCAGAAGAATTATCAAAGTTAAATGATAAATCAAAATTAAAGCTAGATGAGAGTTTTAAGGCTGTTGAAAAAAATCAAACCTTAGATTTAAATAATGCTCAAAAAGCTACTGCTGATAAAATGGCTGATAAAACGGCTAAACTTGGGCTTAACTCAAGTGATGTAAAGTCAAAGAATGATCTATTGTTAAAAAATACAATGCGTAGCAAAAATTTAGATGCTAAAAGTAAATTTGGTAGTCTCAAAGCGTCTAAACTTTATGAAAAGCAACAACCAGTTGAGGTTAGCAAAGCTGAAGTTAAGTCACAGACTGTTGATGCAAAATTCTCAAATGCAGTAGGTGCAAAAGCTAAGTTTATAAAGCCAATTGCCATGCAAAAAACAAATTCAGATAGTCTTAAAAATGATTTAATGAATTCAAGTACTAATATAGAACAGCAATTAGAAACAAAAGAGATGGTTACTAAAGATTTTTCAAAAGTAATGGAGCTTAAAGGGCAGTTTAAATCTGAGGGCATTGAAGACATTATTAAAAATGCACAGTTTTTAGCAAATAAAGGTGGCGGAGAAATGAAGTTACTTTTAAACCCTAAGGGCTTAGGTTCAGTTAGGCTAAAAGTGCTTATGGAAGAAAATCAGTTAAAAGTGGAAATGGCTACTGAAACAAAAGAAGCCCAAGAAATCATTGAGTCTACTTTAGGAGACTTAAGAAAAGCATTAGCTGATGGTCAATTAGATGTGGAGTCTATCACGATAGAGTCGTTTGAAAAATTAGCAGAATTTGCTGCTGATGCTGAGGCAGAAAAACAAAATCAATTTGCAAAAGATTTTTTAAGTGAGTTTAGGCATGAAAACGATAAATTTAGAAGTGGTTTAGTTGATTTTCCAGCTGTAAAAAGAAGGAAATCACAAATTTTAGAGCAACCAACTATAAATAATAGTAGAAAAGTTAACCCAGAACGTAAATTAGATTTAGTAGCATAAGGAATAATAAGAAGTGATTGGTATTAATAAAGCCGGAAATTCGAATGCACAAGATATTGCCATGTTCAAAAGCGATCAAGGTAAAACTGTTGATGCAAATCTAATGAAAAAACACTTTGGTGATAAAAATATTGGTCAGATACTTAATGAAGTAGCTGATCCAAATCACTCACAAAACAAGCAAGTTAGAAACGTTAACAAGAATATGGGTAAAGATGCTTTTATGAAGCTACTTTTAACCCAACTTCAAAACCAAGATCCAATGTCTCCACTTGAAAGTCATGATATGGCAGCTCAATTAGCACAGTTCTCATCTTTAGAGAAGTTAGACGGGATTAGTTCAGGAATTGGTAAGTTAGGTCAATCGACTACGAAGAATACTAGTTATGATTCGTTAAATTTAATTGGTAAAGTAATTAGTGGAGATTCATCTAAGATTGTTCGTGATGTAACTGGAGAAAGTCATGAAATAAATTTTAGTGTGGATAAACCTGTGAAAACTGTAAAAATAGAAGTTTTAAATCAGGTTGGTGAAACTGTTTACAGTCAAGAGTTAGGTAATATTGATAAGGGTAAGCATAGTGTAAACTGGAATGGCATTGGCCCAACGGGTGTTGATGCACCTACTGGAGACTATGCTGTTGTGGTTGCAGCTGTAAACTCTGATGGGCAAACTGTGCCAGTTAAGACGCAATTTACTGGACAAGTAACTGGCGTTAACTTTTCAGCAAAAGGACCAATTTTATTAGTTGGTAAAAAGCAAGTTCCATTAAGTGAAGTTAAAAAGATTGAATTACCAAAGGCGAATACTCCTGAGGTAAAAAAAGCACCAGTGCATAAAGACTCTAAAGTAATGATGAATCAAAAAACTAGAGCACAGATGGTTCCTGAAGCTGGTAAGCCAGGAGTTCATCCATTAAAACAAATGTCCACTAAAATGAGTTTAGTGAATGGTGGTTTAAGTAAAGCTAACTTAAGTTCTGAAATGATTAATAAAATAAGTGAAAGTATAAAAAAGTAATTTAAAACCGAGGAGGTTAATTTATGATGACATCTCTCCATACAGGGGTAACGGGTTTATCTGCACAAGGTGAAGCCATGAATGTTATCGGTGATAATATCGCCAATTCAAAGACTACCGGGTTCAAAGCCAGTCGTGCCGAATTTGAGGACATGATGGCAAGACACTTAACTGGTATTCTTGGAGGTAATGAAGTAGGGCGTGGAGTTCGTGTTTCCTCGGTCACACCCATAATAACTCAAGGGTCCATTGACCATACTGAAAAATCAACAGACATCGCTATTGATGGTCGTGGGTATTTCGTTGTTAAAGGACATGATGGACAAAGTTACAGTCGTGATGGTTCATTTCACTTCGATAAAGATGGCTTTTTAGTTAATAATGAGGGTCATCGTATCCAGGGTTATAAAGCAGACAAGCGTGGAAAGATGACCAATGAATTAGGCGATGTCCGTTTTCCAAAAGCTTTAATTCCAGCGGTGTCCACATCAAGAGTTGATATAGATATGAATCTTGACTCAAGAGTTATGGATAGAAAGGTTTTTGATCCAAAAAATCCACATGACACTTCACATACATCAACTGGTATTGAAGTGTATGATTCGCAAGGAAATAAGCATTTAGTGACTATATTCTTTAATAAAACAGCTGATCGTACATGGGAGTTCCGTGGAATGGTTGATGGAGCCGAAATTACTGGTGCAGAAGATGATAAGTTGGCTGAAGTTTTAGCTGGAAGAATGACATTTACTGAAGATGGTAAGTTAGATACTGAGCAAGTTATGCGTTCTAACTGGAACTTCAGAGGTGGTGCAAAGCAAAACCAAAAAATTGAAATTAATTTTGGTCAGGCCATAGCTAGTGAAGGTGGTGATGGGCTTAAAGGTTCAAAGCAATATGGTAGTAAATCAGAAGTGATTACTTGGAAGCAAGATGGTCATGCTGCAGGAACTATCTCTGATATCTCATTTAACGGTGATGGTGTCTTAACCGCTCTTTACAATAATGGTCACACTGCAGACTTATCACAGCTAGCATTAGCTAAGTTTGAAAACCCAGAGGCATTATTTAAAATTGGTCATAATAGGTTAAAACAATCTCGTGACTCAGGTGAAGTGGCTATTGGAAAGGCAATGACGAGTGGGCGAGGACGATTTTTTGCCAAGTCATTAGAAAGATCAACAGTTGATCTTGCTAATGAGTTTGTAAACCTTATTCAAACACAAAGAGCCTTCCAGGCAAATGCAAAAACAATTACTACAACTGATGAAATGTTAGCTGAAGTAATTAACCTTAAGAGATAATTAAAATAGTTATATAAGTACAGAAAGGTAACCCCAACTCCTTTCGACTCGAGCCCAAGTTTTAAGTAACTTGGGTTTTTTTTATGTTCCACAGTATCCCGTATTCAAATTGAACTTACAATACTCATGCTCAGACAAGCTCAAGCCGCGTTGGGTCGCTATGCGATCCCAAAGCGTCATCGCAACTGCGCGTGAGTATTGTAAGTTCAATTTGAATACGGAGTACTAAGTAAAATAGTGTGAGTGTGCCCTGTTATCTCAGTTTAATACGTTTGTCCGGTTAAAAAACTTAACTGCATGTTAACCATTATTAAATATCTTATTTCTCAATGTTTTATTATTATAGGGGTATGAGATATTTAATTTATATTATTTTATTTGTAGGCCAGGTTAGTTT
>CALLBC010000210.1 GCA_938001965.1 uncultured Bdellovibrionales bacterium
AGTACCACCAATAGGTGGGTCAACAGGACCACCGGGTTGTTTAATAGATAAAATAATAAACCTTTCTTGAGAACCTGTGTTATCGGTCACCACCACTTTGAAGTTATCACCGAGAGCAACAGATGGAACTTGGTAGTATAAACCTGAAGCGATTTTGTTTCCATTTTTATAAATATCAACAGTGGCTTCACCATTTGAGGAAAAAATCTCGGTGCTTATAAATACGGGTTGCCCAACTTCAACCTCTGAAGAGCTAGCTTGAGCAGTAAAATTGAGTGGAGCATTATCTCCTCCAGAGCCTAGAGTTTTAGTATCAGTTAATAATGAAGGATCAAGTGGTGCGGCACAGTTTTGAAAGATTAAGCCCACAAAAAGTAGTGATACGATTGTTACTGCTATGGCAATATTCTTATGTTTTTTAAACATTATAATTAGTCCCCTGTTTTAGTTCATATCCATATTGATACAAACAAGTAATAATTTATCCCATATTAATACTTTCATCGGGTTTTTGGGCGACTTTCTTTAGCAAAAAAATGATTAAAGTCTCAAAAATAGTAAAAAAAATGACTAATTTGGTATGTAGTATTTTAGTTTGTTACAAGTTTTGTATCAAAGTGAGATGGTATTATCTGAACTGAGTCTATTTTGCTTTGTTTGGGCTGAATTGCCAAGCCCTCAGTAAGTGGTATAAAATTAAAAAATGAGTATTGTTCAGCCCTTGGTGGCCCTATTAATTTTATTGACCCTATTTTTTTCTGAGCAAAAAATAAATAAACAAGTATTTACCTCTGCTTTACAGAGCAAGGTGTGTTCCTTTGATAAGCATTGCCATTTAATTTTTAACAAAGATAATAAGATTAAGGAAATCAAACCCGGTATTAAAACATTACTCTCTATATTAAGTACTAATCTTAAAAAAATTGCTGATCAATACAATGTAGACCCGCGAGCATTAGCTGCCGTGATAGCCACAGAAAACACCTTAAATGTTTCCGTCGATGATGAAATACAAAACTTTTTAGCTAATTTTGGTGTGACTAGTGTTTTTGGTCAGAAATTTAGTTATGGCCTGGGGCAGGTGTTTCCAACAACGGCCATGAAGGTTGACCATATTGTGGCAAAGCTTGATAAGCGTGAGGCTTATAACTATGAACAGGTGGCTGTGGCTTTAACAAGCCCAGTGGGAGCACTCAAATACGCAGCTGCCATTTTAAAAGATGCACAGGATAAATATGAGTCAGTGGGGCTTAACATCTCCGGCGATGTGGGTGTTTTGGCGACACTTTATAATATTGGTATCAATAAAGAGCGCTTAAATCACCTAACGAAAAACCATAAACCAAGAATTAATTATTTTGGTTTGTATGCAATTATGAACTTGAAAACCATAGAAGATGCAATTGGTTGGAGCCCAGAAAATGGAAACTATAAGCCTAAGTTTTTTTTAGCCTCAGAGATATTAAAAAATAGAAATTACTTAACTGAGTCAGTGAAGCTATATCCAGCTCCCCAGCGTTGCCAGCTTCAAACCACTCGGGACAAAAGGGCTATTGATACAAATTACCCAGCTATTAAAAAAGTAAGCGGAGCTTTTAAGTTAATTAGGTCTACACTCAGTTGTGGTTTTTTGCGTTGGAGTTTAATTCGTTTATCTTCTGGAGAGTTGGGGTGGGTGCAAAATAAAATTTTAAAAAAGAAAAGTATAAATAAAAAAAATATTATCAATAATTTAAGTTCTGACAGTAATGGCTGTATGGTCAAAGATGCTTATGCTCTAAAAAGAACTGAGAGCAAAAAGTTTGATATTAGTAACTTTTTTAAGCGCAACTGCCATTTACCAGCAGTCACCGCAGACCATATTGGCGAGCAGCACCCCTGTAATATTCGCTTGGATGAAACTATAAAAATGATTTCAGAAACCTTAAACTCAAATACTTGTTACAAAAAAGTTTTAGTGCCTAATAAATATTTGTACGAATACATATATAGTAAGTATAAACATCTTAGGCCATTTATTATATTTGATAACTTACAAGTAAACTCATTTACGTTTTATTCAAATTCCACAAGTAAAAGGGTCATTACTTTCTTACCGGAGTTAAATAAAGCTTTTAAATAAATCCACACTTTCACTAATAATAAAATTATCAGTGGTAGATATGCTTAAAATAGAATTAGTATTAGGGTAGTATCAATTATAACAGTATATTCATCATTGGTTTGTCCTTCTAGAGCTGCGCTGCCTTTTTTTATATTGGTCTCCTTATCAATTAAAGTTTAGTCAATGAACACAATACCGTCAGGAGATGTAGAATTAGTTTTAATTTCATCGGTAATAAAGCCTTTATTTATATTTATAATACTAAGCGTGGAGCTTTTCATATTTGCTACATAGGCAAAGTTTCCATCTGTGGACATAGTAAGGCCAATTGGGAGTTTTCCCACTTTGATCTCTGTTATTAAGCTGAGGTCCGAGGTGGAGTAAATACTAAATGTGCCTTTGCCAGCATTATTTCCAATTAGTTTTTTTCCATCAGGTGTGATTAAGAGTCTTATGGGTGAAGTTCTTTTAGCAAGTTGGATAGTATGGACCACCTTATTTGTTGTTGTATCAACTTTGATAACTTTATGATCTTCTACCGTGGTTACGAACAAATAGCGTCCATCCGGAGATATGGTGATGCCTTCTAATCCTCTGCCCAGAGTGATCTGGCTACTTAATTTGTTTTGAATCAAATCAATAACACTTACAGTTCCAATCCAAAAATTTGTTACATAGGCTTTTGTATTCTGTGGGTTAACAGTGATCATATGTGAGCCTGCTTGATGTGTAGGAATAGCTTTGATAATACGGTTTGTAATTGTATCAATAACTAAGATTTCTTCTCTGGCTTCACATGTTACATAAAGTTTATGTGCATTTGTGGCTGTATATAAACCATGAGGAGCACAAATTTTTGGTCCGAGGCTTATTGTTTCGGTGAGAGTGTAATTTTTTAAATCAATCACTGATAGGCTATTACCTGGTTTATCTTTAATTGATTTACTTCTCACATGTTGTTTGCCGTAGTTTGAAACATAAGCATGAGTTTTTGATGCTGTAATTTCATGTGGTAAAAAGCCAACAGAAACTACATTAATTGACCCATCACTTAAGTTAATAAAACTGGCTGTCCCATCTCCTTTGTTGGCAATGGCAATTGTTCCATTCGCAAAAACGCTTTGATTAATAAAAATCATGAAAAAAGTAAATATTAGTATTAATTTATTATAAGTCATTTGATCGCCTCCAATTGCTTTTGGAGCACTTATACAACAGAGAGGTGTGTTAAAAAAATAGATATAAAATAACTAATACATTCATAAAAGGTATGTTTAATCAGGGACTGTTGATAATTTATCAAGGTTATTTGAGCAAAATCTTGATAAAAATGGGCTATTAATAACCTTGCAATGCAATAGATGGACCTCAGATCTAGTATAATTAACTTTAGGAATCTTTAGGGTGCAATTTCCAAGGAATTCCGTTAATTTATACCCATATATTTTGTAACATAATACTTCCTGGTGGTCCCATGAATATAGAAATATTACCAAAAGATTTAGTCAATCAAATAGCAGCTGGAGAGGTGGTTGAGCGACCGGCCCATATGGTTAAAGAGTTGGTAGAAAACTCGATTGATGCAGGGGCTACAGAGCTAGAAATTGATTTTGATCAAGGTGGAAAGTATTTAAAAATTACTGATAATGGGTCAGGTATTAAAAAAGAGCAAATCTCATTAGCTCTAGCTCGTCATGCAACAAGTAAAATTAATAAAATTGATGATCTCTGGCAGTTAAAAAGCTTTGGCTTTCGTGGTGAGGCTTTAGCTAGTATCGCCGCTGTGAGTGATTTTAAAATAATATCAAAAGATGATAAGGCAAAAAGCGCGCACTTTGTGAAAAGTGAATTTGGAGAGCTTTCTGAAGTGGAAGCCTGTGGTGGTGCTACAGGAACTACAATAATCATTAAAAATTTATTTCAAAATGTTCCAGCCCGACTAAAATTTTTAAAAACAGAAGCCACTGAGGCCACACAGATTAAGCAGGCCTTAAAAGCTATGGCCATGTCTCACCCCGAAGTAACTTTTAGGGTAAAAACTAAAAATGAACTTTTGTTTTATTGGCCAAAAACTAATGATCGTAGAAAAAGAGTGGAGAGTATTTTAGAACAAGAAGGTATGTTTTCTATCACAGGAGAATACGAAGGGTCTAAAATTGAAATTATATACTCAAGCCCTAATAAAACTGTACGTAGCAGAAGGCAGATTTGGAGTTTTGTTCAAAACCGTTGGGTGCAAGATAAAACTATATCTGCAGCAGTGGTTGATTCTTACAGAAGTTTACTTATGCATGGAGAGTATCCATTTGCTGTGGCCTATGTGGAAACAAATTCTGAAGACATAGATGTTAATATTCACCCCACTAAATCAGAAGTGAAATTTAAAAATTCGTCAGATATATATAAATTAGTTTATCGCACTTTAAGACCAGAGCTTGAGAAGGCTCCTTGGTTAAAGCCATTGCTAGCGGGTGAGGAAAAGCCAAACTCTGGTTTTACTTTAAAGATGGACAGTATGGTTAGCCAGGCTCCAAAAGAAACTAACTTAAGCTTTGGTGATAATTCATTTAGTAAAACACAGTTTAAACAAAAGCACTTTGCAAGTGCTAAAGCTAATACTGTGGTTGCAAATAACACTACTGAGCAATTGCAGAGTTTGTCAGTTGAAGAACCAGTAAAAGTAGGCTCAGAAACAATGGCTAATAGTTCAACCACTAGTTCCAAGTGGTCGGGTTTGCAAGTGCTGGGACAGATGGACCTCACTTATATTGTCACTCAAAAAGCTGGATCTATGATTTTGGTTGACCAGCATGCAGCCCATGAAAGAGTGATGTATGAAACTTTAATGCAAAACTTTGAACAGCAAAATTTTGAAATTCAAAATTTATTAATTCCTGAGATAATAAATTTAACAGAAGCTCAAGTGGATATTTTATTAAAACATCAGCCTGAAATAAGAGATATGGGGATCGAAGTGGATGCCATGGGTTCAGACAGTTTAGCCATTCGCTCACTACCCAGTGTAGTTAAAGAGAAGGCTATTAAAGCTGCTTTAGAAAAAATGGCTGATGAGTTAATTAACAAAGGTGGTAGCGTCGTATTAAAAAATATCATTGGTGATATTTTTGCCAGCATGGCTTGTCACTCTGTGGTTAGAGCTGGGCAGTCAATGAGTATGGAGGAAATGACTTCACTTTTAAAGCAAATGGATGAATTTCCATTATCTAGCTTTTGCCCTCATGGACGACCGGTCTTTGTAGAGTACTCCTTTGCAAAAATTGAAAAGGACTTTGGTAGAATTGTCTGAGAAAAAAGTAATTTTTATTGTGGGGCCAACGGCCTCTGGAAAATCAAGTTTATCCTATAAAATTACAGATCACTTTGGTGGCTGTGTTGTTAATTGTGACAGCTTGCAGGTTTATGAAGGCTTAAATATTGGCACGGCTAAACCAAGTGCTGAAGAGCTTTCTACTGTGCCCAATTATTTATTTAGTGAAGTAAAAAAAGGGGAGGAGTTTACTGCTGGTAAATTTAGAAAGCGCGCCCTTGAAATCATTGAGTCCACCGATCATAAACTTTATGTTTTTGTGGGCGGGAGTGGTTTTTATATTCAGGCCTTAGTAAAAGGTATGTTTGAGGAAACGCCAATTAAAGAGGAAGTAAAGGTCCAAGTAAAAAAATTAAGTACTGAGCTTGGAACCACGGGTTTATATAAGTTATTGCAAGAAAAAGACCCAGGCTATGCCTCTTCCATTCATGAGAATGACACCTATAGAGTTGGCAGAGCCCTGGAGTTAATACTGTCACTGAATAAATCCATGGCTCAAATTAGTGAGGAGTTTTCTAGCTCTAGAACGGAAATGCCATACCCCCATTTATATTTGGGTGCAAAAATAGATCGTGAATACTTGAGAAAAAAAGTGGCATTACGCTTAAAGTTAATGATGGGCGAGGGTTTTAGAGAAGAGGTGGAAGCTTTAATTGCTGATGGCTTTGCTGACTGGAAGCCTATGTCCTCGGTTGGGTATAAAGAAATGAAAGGCTTAATTACTGGGCAGTATAATGAAGAGCAATTTGAGGAAGAAGTTGTAAAAAATACTATGCGCTTGGCAAAGAGGCAAATGACTTGGTTTAAAAGGAATAAAGACATTCATTGGCTAGAGGCAGACAATAATGAGCAACTGGACCAAGCTTTAAAAATATGTAAGGACTTTTTGCTCTAAGTGAGCAAGTGAGTGATAATAGGGTGTGTTGACGTTTCATCTAGTTAGTTAAGAGACTAGATTGGTTTAGATTTGAGTTGAGGTTAAAATTTTAACCGGAGCTGTGGCAAAGCCACTGTGAGGATTAAACTTTTAAACTCGACGAAGAAGATAAGCCTAGATAGGCTTTTAAATGACTAGATGAAACGTCAACACACCCAAATTAAAAGGAAAACTAACTATGTTAAGTATGACCGGATTCGGTGTAAATAAATCTAAATTAACTTCTGGTGAACTGGTGGTTCAAGTGAAGTCTGTGAATTCGAGATTTTTAGATTTAAAAATTCATATCCCTCGTGAATACTCTCTATGGGAAAAAGAGGTGCGCGATATAGTCAAAAAAAATATTAGTCGTGGAACAGTTGAGGTCTATTGTGCCAGAAAATTTAAAAACAATACTTCAAGAACAACCATTAACTCTGATATTGAGTTAGGACGTAAGTGGCTTAAAGAGTATAAAAAACTAAGCAAGGGTTTAAAGTTAAATAACAGTGAAGATCCAAGTTTGATTGAAATACTTAAATCAGTGCCTGTTTTGTCCACTGGTGAGAATAAAGATGTAAATCCAGCAGAGAAAAAAGCATTTTTTAAAAGCTTAGATATGGCTATAAAAGGCTGTTTAGGTGAAAGAAAACGAGAGGGAATGGCCTTAAAAAAGTCTTTCAATGGGGCTTTAATGTCCTTAAGTAAAGAGCTAAATAGTATTGAAAAAAATAGGAAAAAGGCGAATGATGAAATTTTAAAGCGTTGGAAGTCTAAACTAGATCGCTTTAAAAATGAAAAAAACTTGGATTCTGGAAGGCTGGCTCAAGAGGCTTCAGTTTTGATTGAAAAGTCTGATATTAATGAAGAGGTCATTCGTTTAAAAGAGCATATAAGTAATTGTAAAAAGTTATTATCTGCCAAAGGGCGTTTAGGTAAAAAACTAGAGTTTTATTCTCAAGAGTTGTTGCGCGAAATTAATACTATTGGTTCAAAGTCTCAAATTGTGGAGTTGACGAGCTCAGTGGTAAATGCAAAAACCATAATAGAACAAATTAGAGAACAGGTGCAAAACATAGAATGAGTGCAGAACAAGTTATTATCATTGTGGTAGGGCCGAGTGGAGCAGGTAAGTCTAGCTTTGTGGACCGTATTATTTCTGAGAATGACCAAATCTTAGACGCCATTACAAACACCACTAGGGCCATGCGTGCTGGTGAGTCACAAGGTCAGCCCTATGACTTTGTCTCTATTGAAACCTTTAAACAAAGGGTTGAACAAGGTAAATTTGTTGAGTGGGCAGAGGTTCATGGCAATCTTTATGGCACCCCAAAATCAGAGATAGAACGAATTACAGGATTGGGTAAGGCCACTATTATGGACATTGATATTCAAGGTGCACATAGCTTTAAAGAGGTTTACCCTGGAGTACATAGTATTTTTATTATGCCTCCATCCATTGACGCACTAAGGCAAAGAGTGCGAGAGCGAGATGGAACTACATTAAGTCCGGAGCAGCTGGAAGTGCGTATGAAAAATGCTGAAATTGAGATTGCTGCTGCTGACCGCTTTGATAACCAAATTATTAATGATGATTTTGAAAGTTCTTACAAAGTCTTTAAAAATTTAGTTGAAGGCTACCTTAAAAGGTTATAGTAATATTAGCTTGTAACGCATCTGTCCTGATTGGACGGCGCAGTGCCAGTTAAAGTTCATTTTTAATTAGGAGAGTATTTTGGCAAGAGTAACGGTTGAAGATTGTTTAGAAAAAGTAGAAAACAGATTCATTTTAGTTCACTTAGTAACTAAAAGAGCAAAGCAACTGTTAAAAGGCGCTAACCCAACTATTGAGTTAAATAAAAAAAATAAGTATGTGGTTAACTCTTTAAGAGAAGTGGCTGCTGGAAAAGTATTCTTTGATCGTGAAGTTAATAAGCACCCTGATAGCTTAATTTAAGAAAAAACTAAAATTTGTTATTTATAAAAGGAGCTCAAGAGGCTCCTTTTTTTATTTCTTTTTCTATGCCTTGCAATGTTGAAAGTCGTGAAGGCTCTATGTGGAGATCCTTCACTACGTTCAGGATGACGTAATGCTTTATTCAGGATGACCGTAAAGCTTTATTTAGGGTGACGTAATGTTGTGTTCTAGTTACGTAAAGTTTTATTCGAGCTGAATTAATGTTGCTTCCTTATGATGGGGCCAAAAGTCTGGTTTGTCTGGCAAAGCTAATCATAGCTAGGCTTTTTAATGACTGGGTGAAACTTCAACAGGCCCTAAACTAATAAAGTATAGCTTTATTTAATCGCAAAATTAAATATTTCTTATGGCTGCAATAGAAAAAAATTACTTAATAAAATTCATATTTTAGCTTAAGTTGACTACGATCCACGACGATAAGTTTTGGTAGTGGACTTTAATTTTTATGCCCATGGCATATTTTCAACAAAGGTAAGCATTTGGCTGCAAGAAGCTTAGATAGAGAAGATGTAAAAAACATCGATGAATTTCTAGAAAAGTTGGCCCAGTCCTATTCTCAGGAAAATGTAGATTTAGTGCGTAAAGCCTATGTGTTTAGTGAAAAGGCCCATGAAGGGCAAATTCGCCGCAGTGGTGAGCCTTATATATCTCACCCTTTAGGTGTGGCTCATATATTATTTCAACTCAATTTAGATGTGTCTTCAATCATTACGGGATTATTGCATGATACCGTGGAAGATACAGAAGTGACCATCGAGGATGTAACCCGCGAGTTTGGCGAAAGTGTGGCTCACTTGGTTGATGGTGTGACCAAAATTTCAAAAATTAAATACCGCCACTCCCATGAAAAACAAGGTGAAAATATTCGTAAAATGATTGTGGCCATGGGGCGAGATGTAAGGGTTGTATTAGTAAAGCTTGCTGATCGTTTACATAATATGCGCACCTTAAAACATATGCCCTTTGAAAAACAAGAGCGTATTGCCGGTGAAACTTTAGCTATTTACGCACCACTTGCTAGTCGCTTAGGTATTAGTTCTGTAAAAGTTGAATTAGAAGACCTTAGCTTTAGGTACTCACAGCCAGAGCGTTACTATGAGCTTGCACAAAAAGTGAGTAAGAAAAGAAAGGACCGAGATAAGTATATTGAAGAAGTAAAAGCCACTTTAAGTAGTGAGTTAACTAAAAGGTCAAATTTAAAATTTGAAGTGACGGGGCGTTCAAAACATCTTTATTCAATTTATAAAAAGATGGAGCATAGAAATGTTGATTATGACCAAGTTTATGACATTCTTGCCTTTAGAGTTTGTGTTAATAGTATTCAAGAGTGTTATGAAGCTTTAGGTGTTGTGCATACCATTTGGAAACCAATTCCTGGCCGCTTTAAAGATTTTATCGCCATGGCTAAAAACAATAACTATCAAAGCTTGCACACAACTGTGATTGGGCCAGGGGCAGAGCGAATTGAAATCCAAATACGAACTTTTGAAATGCATGACATTGCTGAGTGGGGAATTGCTGCGCACTGGAAATATAAACAAGAAACCCGTGGTGATGGAGACACTGGTGCTGATAAGTCTGCCATTGATAAGTTCAATTGGCTGCGCGAGCTAGTGTCGCTCCATCAACAAACTGGCAATGCAGATGAATTCCTTGAAAATGTAAAGACGGACTTAGCTGAATCTGAAGTTTATGTATTTACACCTAAAGGAGATGTTAAGGAGTTCCCTGATGGAGCCACTCCTATTGATTTTGCCTATAGCATACATACTGATGTGGGCAGTAAGGTCGTGGCCGCTCGAGTAAATGGTAAAATGGTTTCCTTAAAGTATATTATGAAAAACGGTGATAATATCGATATCATCACTTCAAATAATCAAACGCCATCTAAGGATTGGTTAAAATTTTGTGTCACTTCAAAAGCAAAATCAAAAATTAGAGCTTTTATTAAGTCTGAACAAAGAGAAAAAGCCTATAACCTTGGAATAGAAATTCTTGAGAAATCACTTCGTAAAGAGGGTTACTCTGTCAACCGTGTAACGGCAATGCCTGAGTTTCAACAGTACTTGAAAGATCAAGGCTGTAATAATATGGATGATTTTTATGTGCGAGTTGGCTACGGAAAGATCACCACTAAAAATATATTAAAGGCCGTCTTCCCTGACCTAAAAACCAAAGACAAAGAGTCCGATGAGGGCTTTATTCAAAAAGCACTTAAAAAAGTAGTTAGTAAAAATAAAAGTAAATCGCCAATACAGGTGGATGGCGTTACTGATATGCTAGTTCGTTTCGGAAAATGCTGTAACCCAATTCCTGGGGATCCCATTATGGGCTTTATAACCATTGGCAGGGGAGTGACTGTTCACAAAGCTGACTGTGATAGAGCTTTTGAGATGGATCCCGATCGCCAGTTAGATGTGGCTTGGACTCGAACTGAAATTGCTCATGGTGGGCATGTTAAACTTAAGGTGATAAGTCATGATATATCAGGTTTATTACGTTTAGTGTCTGAAACCTTTCTAGCCCAAGGAGTGAATATCCTTACTGCTGAAATTAAAACCACTCGCGATAAAAAAGCCATTTGTAACTTTGATATTGAAGTTAGAAACACCACCCATCTTTCTCACACTATTCAGGCCCTGCAAAAAATTAAGGGTGTTATCGGTGTAACAAGAGTAAAGAGCTCTTAATGACTAAATTTGAACAACCATGAACTTATTTCACAAGCTTCAAACTTATAAGCCTTCAAAAAGCCTCTAGATGGACCAGGTTTGATTTCGCCGTAATTGGAGCTTGGTATGTATCTTGTATTTATAGTGGATATAAAACCCACTGTACGTAGATAAGGATGGTTTGAAATGAAAGTTATTATGGTTATTGCAGTATGTCTATTTTCAAGCTTAGCGATGGCTAAGAGCGTTTCAATTAATGAGCCAGTAAGTAGCTCTGTGCAAGAAACTTTAATTAATCTTGATGGGCGCTGTGTGAGTATTTTAGGCGATAAAAATGATATTAATACTTTGTTAGCACAGGGTTGGTTAAAAGACATTGATGGTCTTTGCGTAAAGTCAGTGTTGGAAAACTCTAATGGCGATTGTGTTGAAAGTATAAACCAGGCTGATACGACAAGACTTCTTGAGCAAGGCTATGCAAAGTTGGATGTAAACTCTTGTAATTAAAAAAATAATAATTTTAGTATAAAAAAAGGCTGTGAAATCACAGCCTTTTTTTATTTTAATTTTTTAATAAATTATTAAAACTTATATGCGATACCAAATCTTGCAGCAATAAAGCTAGCTGATACTGTGTCTGATGCCGGGAAGTAGTTGTACTCAACAGCTACCGGTAACATCCAGTTTGGAGACATATGATAATCAAAGCCGGCAGCACCCACAAAAGTGTTGGCAGTTTCAATGGAATCTTCTTTTAAAGCCGTTGAAGTAGAGCTAATAGGGAAGAGTAAGTTAATACCTCCACCAACCCATGGACGGAATGAGCTAAGCCCAAAAACATATCGCGCATGTAAATCAACAGTGGCATAACTAATTTCAACAATGCAAGACTTGGTAAAACCAGTGGTTTGAGTACCGCATTTTTTCGGCCCACTTGGGTCTTCAAGAGTTAAAGACTCCATACCAACCATGCCTCTAAACCAAACAGCATTAAAAAGTTTGTAGTCAATTAGGCCTTTAAAGTTAAAACCCATCCCTGAAAGTGATGCTTCATGGAAGCCCGGTGGATCTTGACCAATCTTGCTCACTGTCATGCTACCACTATTAATACCACCAACAGCACCAACTGCTATGCTTTTAACAGCTGAGCGTGGGTCGTACTCGTCATCTTTTCTTTTACGCTTACGTTGCTTAGAAATCTTTCTAACACGCTTACGTAGAGTCCACCCTTTTTGAGCTTTACTTTTTTTGCTGATAATACCAATGGCCTTACTACCTTTAACAGCTCTAATTTTTACTAGGCCTCGTTTTTTTCCGTTTTCAGAAATGATATAAAAAACTTTACCAACTTCAAGGTCAGTCCCCTCAGCTTTGATTAAGATTTTACGTCCTTTTACTTTTGCTACTGATGCAGCATGTAGACTTTCTGAGAAAGCGAAACTAAATAGAATCACTGTTAATAGACTTATAAACTTCATTGTAATCTCCATGATGTGGGCTCGTTTTCGACTCGCCGTATTCTTTATAAGATACTAATATTGTAAGTATATTTTTAAAATGGGGCAAACTGTTAAAAGTTTATACTTAAACTATAGCCGAAAGGCCAATAGGTTGTGCTCTAATCGCGTGCATCTAGTAAGGAGTGTAGTCCTTCATCAACAAGGAATTCGATATTTTCCATACTAAAGTCAGGTTTCTTTAAGTGAAATAAGCACGTATAGGTTAGGGCTTCATTTGTGTAATTCACTTTAGCCTTAGTTTCATTAGAGTTTTTATAAACATCAAAGTTTGTTTTCAGCTCGGGTTGGCTACCCTTGATGATATGTTTGTTTGTACTTACAAACTCTTTAAACTCAGGATTATTAGCTATACAGAAAGACTCCTCAAAACTATCTGTGGCGTTAATAACCACTTTGTTGTTTTCATACTTTCCTTTTGTTTGTATGAATTCATGGGCATCAGACTGGTAAGCTGTGCAAGCAAGGTTGGTTGACAAAATAAGTATGGATAAAGTTATAAGTGCTTTCATGGTTTAATTGTACAACCTGGGGCTTCAAAAATTTAGATAAAATCAAAAACAAGGGCTTAAGGCTTGTCCTTTATGCTAATACGCTGCGCAACCGGGCTGAGCTCTCACTTTGTATGTATTTGAATATACGTGATGCGGAACCCTCTTTAGCTTAAATATTAAGCAGCCGCAAGTGAATCATTTCAATCTCTTGATGACAGAGAAGAATAGGGTTTATATGTTATTTCATCAATTAACAGTAAAGTTTGCTTTACTATTTTACCGTTTGAGCCTTTAAGCATATCTCAAACTGGGAAGGAGAAGACTATGTCACTAAATAAAGTAATGATCATTGGCCGTTTAGGTAACGATCCAGAATTAAAAACACTTACATCAGGAAGTTCTGTTTGCAATTTCAATTTAGCTACTAGTGAGCGTTGGAATGATAAAGAAGGGCAAAAACAAGAGCGCACAGAGTGGCACAGAATTGTTGCTTGGGGAAAGCAAGCTGAACTATGTGGTAAATATTTATCAAAAGGTCGCCAAGTATATATTGAAGGAAAACTACAAACTCGTTCTTGGGAAGATCAACAAGGTCAAAAGAAGTATACAACTGAAATCATTGCTAACAGTGTTCAGTTCTTAGGTTCACAACAGCAGCAAGCGTCTCAACAAGCTCCTGCACCAATGGATTTCGGTCCTGAGCCATCTTTTGAAGCTTCAGAAGATATTCCGTTTTAAATTGTTAACTTAATATTTTTAAAAAAAAGGAGCTTTAAAGCTCCTTTTTTTTTAGAAAGGTTGAGTGGACTTCATATTAGGCGGGGGGCCGAATCTTGAGCCACTCACTGCAAATAAAAACCTTGAACCCTTATTGGTGTTTTGTTTGTACTGATCTAAAAAACTTAAGAAAAACAACTCTGAGGCTTTGGCTTTTGTGATGTTAAGTGAAATATCAAAGTTGTAGGCACCAAACACTGGAGCCACTTTTGCTCCAAAACGTTTAACTTTTATTGTCATCTTCCCGCGAACTTTTCCATTAATAGCATCACTAGTCTTGCCTAGTAAAACCTCTTCAATATTAAAACTAGATCCAGAAAGCTTTCCACGTAGCTTAACCTCTGAAAATTTAATTTCAGGTATATCAATGGGGCCCATGGCAGAGTTCACTGATCCTGCAGGCATAACAAAGTCTTTAATTTTCATTTCAGTGAGTCCATCGGGCTGAACCTTAAAGCTAGGGTCCACCTTGGCCTCTATTTCTCCAGAAGCTTTACCTTTAAGCTTTACTGGCAGAGGGTATAGCTTTTCTATTTCTGCTAAATCCACTTTTATAAAATCAGCTTCTATGTTTTGGTTGCGGAGTTTTTTATTGCCCTTTACGAGATCGCCTTCTTTATAAACTAAGTTTAAGTCGCCCTTTAATAGGCCTTCGGCTGATACAGCCACACCCATTTTAAAGGAAAGTAGGGCAGCAATGGACGGCGCAATGGATAAAGAGCTCAGTTTTAAGTTTGATACTTGTGCAGTCTCTACCTGAACCTTTTCAAGATCTACAGAAGGGGTTGGTAAGAGCCCAATGCCCATATCATCAAATGATATAAACACCTGGTTGTTAGTCATTTTCGAAACTTGGGCAGTGGTGAAATCAGCGAGGTCAGAGTAAGGGAAAAGTAAAACTGTAAATAGTAGGGCTGAGGTAAAAACTAATAAAATTTTTAACTTGTGAAACTTAAAAATACTTTTAATAAACCCTAATACAGCTTGAATCACACCAGACATAAATTAACCTCTCTTCCCACGTTTTCTTTTTTTCTTTTTCTTTTTGCTGCTTTTGTCGATCTTTTCTTTTTTAACAGGATAGGCATAGCTTACAAGTCGATACTCTACGTTGAAGTATTGTGGTTTTTCGCCGTCTTCCTTAACTTCGGTTCCAATAAGTTTAATGTGGTTCCTGAATTGTTTAAAATGATAACCAATGTCCACAACTTGTTTTAAGTTAAGTTGTCTAAACTTTGCTTTGATAGCTGTTTGTAGAATTGGTTTTTTTGCTAAGGCCTTTCCTGTTTTTTCTAAGGGAAGTTCTTCAATAGTTACAATTTGATTTGGAAGTAAATCAAATCTACTCACAGAAGATCTTACTTGGCTAACAATTGAGCCAGAGTTGGAAGTGGTTGGCAAAGCGTTACGACTTTTAGGGACTTGGCCATATTTAAACATTTGGCGAATTAAACTTCTGTTATTGTTAAATTTGGTTATATTATCACTGGAAGAGCTTATGTATGAGTAAGGAATGTAAACTAGAACTAAAACGACTAGTACTGCGCCAGCGATGGTTAATATTTTTTGTGTTTGTGCCGGTAGGGTTTCGTACTTTTCTTTAAGAGTGTTTACATGTGGGTTTTCAGCTAATTGTTCTTTTAGCTGAGCAAACTTCTCAATGGCTTGGTCTTTTATATCTTCTAAACCCATATTAAGCACCGCCTTTAATGTTTAAACTAACTCTATAAGAAAATGGAATGCGGCCAGGGGTTTTCTTAAAAGTCGCTGTGGTCGACTTAACTTTGCCATCAGTTGAGATTCCTTTTAAGCTAGTTTCCACCTGTTTAAGTTGTGAGCGGGTGACCACTTCACCTTGAATTTGAAAGTAGCCATTAACAATATCAAGCGTTTTTACATTTAATTTAATGTTATTTTTTCCAGGAATAGTAGTAGATATTTTCTTTAAAATATCTAGTGAAGATCCAATTCCTTGGATTTTATCAGCCATTTCATTGGCTTTAAGCTCACTCTTTTGATTTTTAATAAACTTTTTAATATTTCTTGAGTTAGCTTTAGACTTTGGTAGGCCAGCGATTTTTTGACCATGCTTCTTAAGTGCCTGTCTCGAAAGCTGCTGCATATTACTTGAGATACTGTCTCTAATAATTCCGTATGCTAACAAAATTACAAACATGGCAGCGGCATACTTTAATGTTGTTCCCCACTTATTCCAAAAATTTTGCCATTGCTCACTTTTTTGAGCAAACTCATCTTTTAAAACATTACTGGCAGGGTTGATTGGCTTTTTAAAAGCCTCCATGGCAAGGCCAATTGCAGGTCCACCATTAACGCCAAACTTGGCGCCAGCCTCGAGCTCAACAAACGGGCTCATGCGAAACTCTTTAAGACGATTTACGGGGCGTTCTAATTTCTGAGTTAAGTAAGCTCCAATATTTTTTATTCGGCTTACGCCACCAACAATAAAAATATTATTTAGCTTTAACTTAAATTTTGACTCTGTTGCAATAACCAAAAGTTGTATTTGTTGGTGTAGTTCATCGATAGATGCTTTTAGTGTATCAGAGTAAATGGCTTGGTTTTTATTTCCATCTTCGTTGTTAAGGAGTATAAATGACTTTGAGATAAGTTCTTTATTAGCTTCAGAAACTTGAATTTTATATTTTTCAGCTAAGGCATCACTTAAATGCTTGCCACCCCAATCGAGTGAGCGAGTATCAATCAGGCGGTTGCCATCTAAAAACAACACAATTGTTTGGCTGTGGCCTATATGTAATACCATATCAACATTTGTGGGTTCCCATACTTGCTCTTCTTCATCCTCTTCAAGTTCTTCATGAGGGTTATAGCTATCTTTAGCTTCTTGAGGAGCCTGTTGCCAGTTTTCAAATAAGTTGGCAAAGGCGAGGCCTTCAACACTTAATGAAGTTAAAGGAATACGACTGTCTTTTGCTAGCTGAAGACTTTTTTCTATTGCTTCTTTTGGCACGGCATAGGCTAGAACTTCAGTTGTGCTTTTGAAAAAACGAGTAATTTTTGCATCAAAAATGGCTAAGTCGCCAGTGAAGGGAACATCATCTTCTAGTTCAAAGGCAACGGACTTTAAAATTTTATGTCTTTCTTTAAATGGAAAACTACAAATTCTAGAACTTACAAAGTTCTGGGGTAAGCCAAGTATAAATTTACTTTCACCATCATCATATTTTTCACCAATTTGCCTTAGGATATCAATAATTTCAATTTCGTTGTCAGCACCTGGAGTAGGGTTTAGCAAAAATTCATGAAATTCTTCAAACCAATACTGTTTGTTTCGCTGATTAACAACGGCTACTTTTATACTAAAAGATCCAATGTCTATTCCAATCGCTCGACTCAAAATTTGACTACCTTGTTATTAGTGAATTAATAACCCTAATAAATTAATATTACAGGTTTTTTTTACTTTCTATATACTATCAATTCTCACGCCAGAAGACTATTGTAGGTCGACCTGATGGGGTTTTTTTCTTGGCCTTGGTCTGGGTTGTTTGGCTTTGTGTGCTGCCAGATCCAGTTCCGGTACCAGTTCCAGTCCCGCCTCCTGATTTTTCTTTGTCCTCTTCTTCTAGAAGGGTTACGTAACGGGCCTTTAGGCTTTCAAGATCAAAAGTAATGGCTGTTATTTCTTTTGTTACTCCGGCAAATGATCCTGTGCTTTTGATTACAAAGTTATGTTCAGATCCATAAAGTAAAGGAATACCATCTTCATTGAAGCTATCTGTGGAGAGGTTTTCTCCTTGTAAAAAGCCAACAAAGTCATCATTGTTTTTAAAAGGACCGCCCTTTTCTTTGTTTGCAATTCTCTCTAAAATTTTGTCAGCAATTTCATCAGTGATTTGGCTATCCAAAGACTTTAACACATCTTTTTCAGCGGAGTTTATATTAATTCCTTTTACTCCATAAATAGTAACACGAGTTTTTAGCATATTAAAAATTTCATCTGTCATTTCAGGAATCATATGAAGTTCTTCTATAGATTTAAAAGACTGATTAGGTGGCAAAAAATCAGCATTACTATTGCCAAAATTAGAAATTATATCCTGGTAGTTGCTTTTTTCGTCACCACCATTTTTACTTTCTTTGTCCTCATCAACCCAGTCTTGTATGTTATTAACGAGTTTTTCAAATTCAAAAGAGCTGTACTTATCGTTAAAATCATCATTGTTTTCTAATTCAATTTCAAAAATTTTAAGAATTTGTTTACGAGTAGCCTCTCTAATTTTTTCAGAGCTAGACCCTAAATCATTAATATCAATTCGACCGGCTTCATCTTCAATGGTAGTGACATATTGTCCTTCCATAATAGACTCTTCTTCAAGTTTGGCAATAAGCCCACGCTCCACCTTTGACATGTCTTCTGGTAAAAAAGCAGTGGGTGGCCAAGCAAAAGGAAACTGCCAAATAGGGTCGAGCATGGATTTTTGCTCTTCTAATTCTTTTGGTAAAACAGCTAAAGCTTTTTGGTAAATTAAAACTCTAAGAAGTGAAAGCTCAGTTCCAGATTTAGCGGCATAGTAAGCGCGCAAGCGATTTACAGACTGGGAAGAGACACTATACTCAATTAATGTATCATAGGATACTGATGTGGCTAGGAAAGTCATCACCACCACAAAAAACAGAGCCATTAGCAAGGCAACCCCGTTTTGGCCTTTCTTAAAAATAATTTTATTAAAAGTAATAAAAGATTTCATACTAATTACCTGTAGGCGTGGTTGGGGTTGTTGGAGCTCCGGGAGTTTGTGTCCCAGCTTCTTTAGCTTTTGCAGCGGCAACTTCCTTGTCTTTTTTAATATTATTTGGAAAACGGATGGGTGCTACAACGGTCATAGCAAAGGTCTTTGCTTTTTTTCTTTTATCTACTTTTTGCTTAACACCTAAAGTGACCTCTACTGCAAGAGGGAAGGTGTCTTTAGTTATGTCGTCACCAGATTCATCAGTGACCCAGGCCTTTCTCCATTCACCCTCATCGAGACCCACACCAATATAGCGTAAGTCAAACTTATCAACATTTTCTACTAAAACAGTTTTGGAGCCATCTTTTTTAACATCATCGTCAATATAGGCAATTGTTCGGCGCCATAAACATTTGCTCACACTCTTTCTAGTTTTTCTAGATTTACAACTATCAATATAGTAGCCAACCTCAGCGAGATTGCCCTCAGGAATATCAACTTGAGCCCGTATATTACTTGAGGAAGTGAAGTGTAGTGAGTCGCTCTCACCTAAGAAATGAGTTAAGCTAGTTTGCTTTTTTTCTTTAAACTTTGCTTTCATTTCTGTGCATGGGTTATTGGCTGCCCCTGTGGCCGCCGAACCTGTATTGGCGCCACCGCCTGTTGTTGAGCCGGGTGCTGTTGGAGTTTTTGGCTTGTTATTCTTTTCGCAGTTAGCGATTCGTTCTTTTTGAGTTTCATTATAGAGCTCAGCATGGAAGTCATAATAGTTAAAGGCTCGCTCAATATCCCGTTTCATAACTGATAGAGCATCACGCACAAGGGATTGTCGATCAATTTTATGTTGAATTTGTTTTTTTGAACGCATAGAACTTTGAATAGATTTGGAAGATGCCAAAGCTAAAATGGCCAATAGTGCTAAGGCAATAATTGTTTCTAATAATGTAAATCCATTATTGGTGTTTAATTTCATTAGTTACCACCAAGGCTTCCAGCCAATCCTGCTAGTGCTCCTAAGTCTAACTCTTTGTCGTAATCAACAAAATAAGTTGTTACTGCATATTTAACTTCTCTTTTTTTAAACTTAACATAGACTGCCACCTCAACCTCTTTTACCGATTTTGAGATATGCTCACCCATTTGTTTAATAATTGTAAGTAACATTTCATCAGCGCCGCCTTCTTGGCCAATAAGTACAGCAGATAGGTCTGGCATTTCAAAGTCTTGGCTGCTCATGGTCCAACGATAATTTGGGAAGCCTTTAAATTTTCCACCATCTTCATCTTTTATTTCTTCGATGGGCTTATTTAAATACTGAATTTCAATTTCTGTGATTTTTTTTTGTAACAGCTCAGTTACGTTATGATTAATTTGTGCTTTGTTTAAACGAAAGTAGTTTCCGCTCCACGATGAGGTTAATGTAACAATACATCCGGTTAGGATGAGCATGGCTACCATAACTTCGATTAAGCTAAAGCCATCATTATTTTTAAAAGAATTCTTCCATAAATTCATAAGCTAATTATGGCAAACAAAGGCAGTACTGTCATGATCATTTATTGTTAATTTTATGGCAGCTGAGAGTTAAGACCCACTCCATTTCAATAATTCCCTAAATTTTAAGAAGCCCAAATTTTATAAAGCGCGCAGTTCTCGCCATAGGCGAGCTGTTCAGAGCACTTTGTGAAATTTGGGCTTCTTAAAATTTAGGGAAATATTGAAATGGAGTGGGTATCGCTAGTTTTCATCAAATTCGTCTAATGCTACGTATTCGGTATTAATAAATGAGCGGCCGGTGAGGGGGTGTATACTCACTGTCCACCTTAGCTTGTCATCATATTTTAAATGTATAGCGGCTTCATCAACAAAGCCTTCTGGACGAAAATGGATATAAACTATACCACTTGAAATGGGTTCTCCAAGTTGTTTAACCTCAACATCTTCAAAGAATATACTGCCAGGGAGTTTCTTGGCCTTTTTGCCAAAGCGAGCATCAGGTGTAAAATCGCTGGTTTTTTCTTCTTTTCCCTTTTTGTCTTTTTTAAATGGTGAGGTGAGTGAACCCTTAGTGGCAATTCGACTTCCAGAAGCACTCTCAACCCAGTACTTGTGACTTTTGCGACTGGCCTCGCCCCCTTCCCCCATATCAATCACTAATCGAAAAGTGGAGTTAGTCAGTTTTGCACGACTATGCAGGTCTCTAGTTAAAACGCCAAACTGTCTCACGGCTTCTTTGATTTCAGAGTTGGTGTTTCTTACTTTTGAGAAAAATAATGTTGCACTTCCGCCAATAATTAACACAACAATCATGATCTCCATAAGTGTCATACCAGAATTATTTTTTAATAAGTTTTTAGTCATTATTATTTATCTCCAAAGTAAAAAAAAAGCGAAGACCCTTGCCCTCGCTTTTTTTGTTATAAATTTTTTTCATTTACTCGTCATCGCCATCTTCTTCAGGGAAAACAATATCTTTATCAAAGCCTTCTCCACCTTCACTTTTATCAGCACCCAGTGATGTTATTGTGTATGATCCACCACTAGCTTCATATTCGTAGTCTGATCCCCAAGGATCTTTTTTAAGTTTGTAGTAGGCAACCGGTCCCCAGTTGGAGCAGTTAGAAGGGGCTGTTTCAAGAGCTCCAATCTCAGTAGGGTAGCTGTTACAATCAGCATAATAAGTTTCTAATGCTTTGCCAATTTCAGCCATACTAATTTTAGCTTGGCTAATTTTTGATTTTTTAAAGTTATCCATAACTTTAGTTCCTAGAGTTGCCATTAAGCCACCTAAGATAACCATAACGATCATGATCTCAATAAGTGTCATACCCTTGTTATTATTTAGCATTGGAATTTTGATTTTTAGTATTCTTTTCATCATTAATATTTGCCTCCATAAAAATAATTAATTTTAAAAAATAAAATAAGTTAAGTACCCATATTCATCATATCGAATAATGGTACCATGATAGCCACAACTATGGATCCAATAACGCCACCCATTACGACTATCATCACGGGTTCCATTAAAGCTGTTAACCCATCCACTTCAGTATTGACCTGGAAGTCATAGGCTTTACTGACCTGTTCAAGCATGCTTTCTAGTTCGCCTGTTTTTTCACCAATACTGATCATATGTATAACCATTGGTGGAAATTGACCTGACCTCTTCAAAGGTCCAGCAATAGATTCACCCTCACTGATATTTTCTCTGGCATCATCAATAGCAACGGCTAAAACATCGTTGTTTACAACATTTCTTACAATGTCCATGGCAGCAAGCATTGGCACACCACCATTTAACAAAGTAGATAGTGTTTGAGCAAAACGTGACACAGCAACGAGTCGAAGTAGTTTACCCATCACAGGTATTTTTAAAACAATTTTATCCCAAGTTTTTCGGCCATTAGGGGAGTTTTTCCAGTTTCTAAATATAAAAAAGAGAACAAAGGTGGCAATAATAATGACTGGCCAGTACTCAATGACAATGTCACTCAAGTCTATAATTAAAAGAGTGAACCACGGCAAAATCAAATCTTCACTGGCTTCAAAGATTTCAACCATCTTTGGGACAACATAGGTGAATACAACACCTAGAATTGCAATGGTTACAACAATCATAATCAAAGGGTAAATCATGGCTGATTTAACTTTACTTTGAAGTTCGTTGGCTGACTCTGTGAATTCGGCCAATCGTATGAGGATTGTATCTAGCGTACCTGACATTTCTCCAGCTTCAGTCATTGATAAAAATATTATGTCAAAGGTTTTAGGGTACTTAGCCATTGATTTATAAAGAGGCTGACCTTCATTAACCATGTTTTTAATTTCAGCCATGGTTTCAGCTAAGGACTCATTTTCTACCTGTTCACTCACGGCGGCCAATGAATCTACTAGAGGAATGTTGGCTTTTAAAAGTGTAGCTAACTGCCTTGTCATCATGGCAAGATCTTTCACATTTACTTTTCTAGAGGCATTTACTTTTTTATTTTTTTTGCCCTTGTTGCCTTTTGAACGATCTTTTAGGGCCTGTACATACACGCCCTGTTTTTTTAAACGGGTTTTTGCCGCGCGTACATTTTCGGCGTCAATTGTTCCTTTAACATTAGAGCCTTTTTTATTAAGCCCTTTGTATTCAAACATTGGCATAATTACTGATCCACTTGTGTATTAGATAAAACTTCTTCAATTGATGTTAAGCCACTTAAAACTTTTTGTATTCCATGATCTCTGAATGGAACCATTCCTTCAAGCAGTGCTTGTTTTTTTATTTGCGAACCATCAGCTCGTTGCATAATTAAAGTTCTGATCGGCTCAGTAACAAGTAGTAGCTCTTGAATGATGGTTCGACCAGAGTAGCCCTTGTGATTGCATTCATTACAACCCACAGGCTTATGAATATTGGTGCCCTTGATTTGATCAGCTGTTAGCTCAAGGCTGTTAAGCTCAATTTCTGTTGGAACATGTGGTTCTTTACAGTGTGGGCATAATAAACGTATAAGTCTTTGTGCCACAATACCTAAAAGTGAGGTGGCAATTAAAAATGGCTCACACCCCATATCAATAAGTCTTGGGAATACACCAGAGGAGTCATTGGTATGCAGTGTAGACAACACTAAGTGACCAGTTAGAGAGGCGTTAATGGCAATCTCTGCAGTTTCTAAATCACGAATCTCCCCAAGCATAATAACATTGGGATCTTGACGTAGTATTGCTTTTAAACCTTTGGCAAATGTTAAGCCAATTTTTGCATTGGCTTGGATTTGTCCAACGCCGTGAATTCTTTGTTCCACCGGGTCTTCAACAGTAATAATATTTTTATCAATAGTATTAATTTTAGAAATTGATGAATACAAAGTAGTGGACTTACCACTACCTGTTGGGCCGGTAACAAGAAAGATTCCATATGTTTTTGTTAATATATCATCAATTTGAGCTAAGCTTTTTGCAGAGAAACCCAATTGATTTAAATCTAAGATTACATTTGATCTATCCTGTAAACGCATAACAATACGCTCACCGTGAGAAGTGGGAACAGTACTTAAACGAACATCAATATCTTTGCCAGCAAGTTTTAAAGGAATACGACCATCTTGAGGTAAACGTTTTTCAGCAATATTTAAATTGGCCATAACTTTAATACGAGAGGTGATTGCGTTTTGAAGCTTTTTAGGTGGTTTGAAAACATCAAATAAAATACCATCAGTTCTAAAGCGCACAACCATGTCTTTTTCATAGGGCTCAATATGTATATCAGAGGCCTTTTCTTTTACGGCTCTAAACAATAGACGGTTTACTAGCTTGATTACTGGTGCATCATCATCACCAGCTTCAAGTAAATCAATAACTGGATCATCAAGGTCCATGTCATCTTCTTCGATATCATCTAAGCCTTCAAGGGCAGCAGTGCTTTTTTCGTAAACCTTATTTATGGCTTCATGCATACGAATACTTGTTGTGATTAAACTCTTAACAGGCTTGCCAAATAAAACTCTTAAGTCATCTAAGGCTTTGTGATTTAGCGGGTTACTGGTTAACACAAGCATATGGTCTTTTTCTTCTTTAAAGGGTAAAACTTCATGGTTTTTTGAGTAGTTAATTGGAATGTTGCGAACTAAGTCAGCTAATATATCATTTGATGGAATATCTTTAATAAAGTCCACATTCATTAACTCACAAAGATCATTTAAGGCGTCATCAATGCTGCTAAAACTTTTTTCTGTTAAGAGCTCTCTAAATTTTTCACCCTCTTCAGTTTTTAAGTCTAAGATAGAACTGAGCTGTTCTTTGTTGAGCTTAGTTCCTTTGACGATGAGAGTTTCAAATGTAGTCTTACTTGCCATAACTAATATGTTAAGGGCTAAGAGTAGAAAAAGCTAGGGTTTTTAAGTCATTTATAGGTAAGTAATTGGTCAAAAATGCAACTAATAAACTCTTGCCCGGGACTCAGTTTTATTGCCCGTGCTCAGACAGCTGCCCTTGTCGGGCAGAACTGCGCGCGGACAATAAAACTGAGTCCCGGGCAAGAGTTTATTAGTTATAAGTATTAGAATTTTTTAAGACTATAGTGAATTTCATAAGGGCAGGGGATGAGTTGCGTAAATATATGATTGAGTTATTTTTACTTTCAGTATGCTATTGCTTTGCAAAAAGCAAAAAAAAGCCCCCTTCAGTAAAACACTGAAGGGGGCTTTCACGATTAAGCTTTAAAATGATTCAACGGCTGGCTCTTCAACCTCTGGATTAAAGTCCTGCTCCAGTGCGTCTTCAATATCTAGATCAACTTCTGGTTTAGAGCTTCGTCTTGAAGCTTTTCTCGGTAGGCTATCAATGTTGTAACCATGGGGATCTTTACCGTTCATGTAGCTTTGAATAAAATCAATTCTTTCATTAATTTTGTTATTAACAATATCAGCGCCGTCATCAGCATTCCTTAATATTTTAGGGGTGATAAACATAACAAGGTTTAGTTTAGATTTTGATGACTTAGTGCTTTTAAATAGCCATCCTAATATTGGAATGTCGCCAAGGATGGGAACTTTTGTCATAGACTCCTCTTCCGTATCCTGCATAAGACCACCAATAACGGCAGTGTCACCGCTATCCACAGATATTCTTGTTTTAACATTTCGATCATTAGTTGTGGCCGTTGCACCTTGCTGTGAGTTTAGTACTTGTGTGCTTGCAAGTTGTTTAATTTTTTGTTCGATCTCCATTTGTACTTGATCTGTGTCTGGGCTGATTTGTGGTTTAATAGTTAAGTCAATAGTGGCCTCTTTAAAAATAGGAGCAGATGTTGTTCCTGTTGTGCTAACAGTGTTTGATGAACCAACGGGGATTGTTTGTCCCACAGCTATATTTGCTTCTTCATTGTCCATAACAGTGATTTGTGGGCTGGATAAAATATTTCCATTATTATTAGTTTTAATAAAGTTAACTAAACCAGTGAGGCTTTTAACTTCAATATTGTCGCCTCCAGCCGGGTTAGGGATTGAAACACTTTTACCAGCTCCAAAGCCTAATATTGCTCCAGCACCACCAAGAGGGCTTAAAAGACTGGTGATGTTTTCCAGTCCGCCAAAGCCAATTCTGCCAAGTCCGCCAGTTCCTTCTTTAAATTTATAGTAACTAATACCCCAGTTATTTTGTTTCTCAGCTCTCATTTCCATAATGATTGCTTTTACAAAAACTTGATCTCTTGGGATGTCAATTTTAGCTAGTAAGCCTTTCATTACTTCATAGTCTTGGCGACTGGCTGTAACGATTAAGCTATTAGTTGTTTCATCAGCTGTTACTTTTACTTCGCCGCCAAAAAGGGAGGTGCCGCCAGCTGATTTTGCGGCAGATGAAGTGCTGCCTGATTTTGGCCTTGGGGTTACGCCACTGCCACCAGTTTTTGCGTCATTTGCTTTTTTAGAGTCAGTGGCCACGCCATTAATTACGTTGGCAATCTTTTCAGCTACGCCGTGGCGGACATAGTAAACATAAACACCGCCAGCATCTTCTGGGTTTAAGGGAAAATCTAACTTTTTAACTAGAGCTTTAATACGCTTAATACCAGCTTTGTTTCCCATAACCACAATTGAGTTAGTTCTTTCATCACTAACAACTAAAGAGTATGACTCAGCACCAGTTTTGCTAGAACCAGATTTTTTTCTTCTAAATCTTGGGACGTTACGTGAGTTTTTACTTTCTCCTTTGTTAATGATCTGATCAACAAGGGTTTGAATTTCCTTGGCTTTGGCATTGTAAATTCTAATCACAGAGAGCTGTTCTTCGTAACCAGGAACATCTAGTTGGGCTAAAATTCGGGAGATTCTTTCAATGTTTGAACCAAAGTCAGTAATAATTAAAGAGTTAGTTGGGCCATAGGCCTCTAAGATACCTTGCCTCGATTTTAAATACTTTATCTTGCTTGATAAATCTTCAGCTGAAATATATTTTAATTTCACAATACGTGTGATCACTTGGTCAGTATTAGGAAAGTAATCGGTGTAAGTTTCAATGCTGTCATTTTGGGCGGTGGTCACCTGTCTGATTTTTAAAAAATTACCTGAGGGTACAACAGTTAGATTATTAATTGCTAAAGCCGATAGGAAGGCTTTATAGGCTTCAGCCACAGTAATTTGCGACGGAGCAATAATTGTGATTTTTCCTCGGCTGGCAGCAGGGTCAACAATAAAGTTTTTACCAGTTAATTTACTAATGGCTTTAACAACCTCAGAAATATCGGCATTGGGGTAGTCAAAACTATCAATTAGGTCCGGGAAGTTTTCATTGGTGATATCTTCAGGTTGTGCTTTTGCAAACTTTTTTCTTGTGGCCTCGTCAATTGGGCTGTCGTTTTGCTCTTGCTGTGCAAAGCTTGAAGAGGCAAAGCAAATAAGCATTACTGCAATAAGTGACTTTGTTAACCCACAAATTAATTTTTTAGACATAGTCAGACTCCTTGATGTCTCTTATTCAATTACATAATTAAAGCTATTATCTTTTCCGCCACTATTGATGTCGATATTCACACTACTAGCATCAGATTTTAATACATTATAAAGTTCCATGGCTTTAGCGGCACTATTTACAGGCTCGCCGTTAACTCCTTTAATGATGTCGCCATTTTTAAAGCCAAGCTTTTCGAAGATACTTCCGGGCTTTATACTTAAAAATTTAAAGCCTTGAATAGAACCATCAGGTCCTTTGTTAGGAGCCATACTAGCTTGTCGCAAAATTTCGCCCATACGTTTAGTTTGATTAAGAAAGTCAGACCTTTTGATTACACGTGAGTTGCCACGAACTTGAACCAGATCATTTCCTTGAGCCGCCTTTGGTGGAGCTGAGGATGTCTTTGAACCAAAGTTAATTTTTAACTCCTCAGGTATTTCAATGTATTCTTTTTTATTATTGTTGAGGTTTCGAATAATAACTTTACGTCTTTGCACTTCAATAACCTTTGCCACACGCTCCATATCTTCCTCTGGTTTATAAGAGCTGGTTTTATTTTGGCTAGTTAATTGAACGGTTGCTATTGATTTAGATGGATCACGGTGAACAATAGTGCCAAGTAGTTTAATTGGGAGTCTTGATAAGGTTGCTGGCCCATCATCAGGATTATCGCTTTCTTCGCCAGCCTCTTTTTTGGCAAGAGAGGCTAATGTATCAGGTATTTTACCTTCAGAGTTAAAAATATTTCTTGTGGCGATAGGGGAGTAAACTCCTTTTGAGCCAGGTTTTTTAAACATTCTTTTTTGTGGCTTTTTAGGGGGTGCTTCTTTAGGTAACATGTAGGGCCGAATGTACAGTGTCCCAAGGTCAGCAATAATAAAGCCCAGTAATAGCACTAAAACATATGGTAAAATAAATTCAAAGGCCGGTTTGCCATCACCTTTATTGCCACGTTTGCTGAATAATTTTTGTAGTAAACTCATCCCCTAGATTTTAGCAAAAACTGGAGTGTAATCACTTGAATTTATTAAAAAAATGAAGAACCTAGACTTTAGCCGTTTCTAAGGTGAATATTTGACCAAATAGGTTTGTTGAAGGTGAAGTTTAATAAGAATAAATAACTTAAAAATTACTAAAAGTTGTCTTGCATAATTATGGGCTAAAGGCTGGTTATCATTGGTTCCAGGCTCCTGAATATAGTGTAGGTCTTAGAATAAAGTTTCTGTCATCCATATGAGGATGACGTACTTAGTTCAGGATGACGTACTCAGTTCAGGATGATGTACATTGAATTTGAAGTGACGTATTCTTAGTTAAGAATAATGTGCGCCGCATTCAGATAACGTAAAAATAAGCCTTCTTTATGTTGGCTTTTCTTAATTTGCTAAATCAAGCTCAGCATTTTGGTTTTTAACATAGGGCCAAAACCAACTTAGCATTGGATCCATGTCAATAGACTCCAAGATTTGAACATCATAAAGTGAATGATCAAATGTTTTGGCTTTTGCCCAGCCACTTCCAGGGCCAATATCAATAATTTGTTTTACATGGTGATCTTCAATAAGCTCTTTCACTAATAAGCCTAGCTCATTTTTAGCTTCACCAGCTTCTATAAAGTCCTCGTCACCCATTTTAAATAACTGATTTAAACTCATTGTAACACCAGATAATAATGGCTCATTAACAATATTAAGTGATGGCTGTATTTCTGTGCCATCTTTTTGGAATAAAGATTGAAAAGTCTTTCTGCCAATTACTATATTTAGTGGAGACACACCATTAATGTTGCCCAGTAAATATTTGGGCTGGCCAAATTTACTAACATAACGATCGTAAAGACCTAACTGTATAATACAATTAAGTACAGACTTGAGTTTAATGTTTTTACTGTAGGTGGCATTGTCTGATGCCAGAGTTGTGAAGAAGTCTTCTTTAAAGCAGGCATTTTCGCCAAGCTTATTTGAAGCTTCGCTAGCTTCTTTAATTTTATTAATAACCTCAGGTATTCTAATTACATTATGTCTGATATCTGAAAAGTCTAACGAATGTAGACCAGAAAAAATAATTGATTTATTCATGGCATTCCCCCAAATGTGTTTCCCCTGTATTCACGAACATTTCGTGCATACGCTGATTTATAAAGCAATTACTGTGCCTATAAATACAACTCTCAGAGTGAAGCTAAAGGGAGCTAAGCCTAAAAAAAATTAAACGAAGTGTTGTTTTTACATGGCAATAGGTAGATTTTTTAAAATGAAAAAGGTTAACGCTATCAGTCATTTAGTGAGTTTCTCAATCTAAAAACCGGTTAATTATAAGGCTTAAAATAAGAATGGAGTGTCAAAGTCTGGCGGGTCTTTATAAGGTGAGGGCTTTAAAAAACTGGGGACTTGATCCTCAGGTGACAGCATACAATAAAGACCGTATTGAACTTTTGAGCTCATAAAGTCTTTAGGCGCCAATGAATTTAAATGCCCTTCAAAGTGATTAAAGATGAGTAAATCTTTTTTTTGCACATTTTCGTAACAATGGAGTAGCAAACTATAAAATATATCAGGGTTGTCAGCATTAAAATGGGTTAGGTAGGTGATGGGGAGTACTTCTCCCTCTTTTGGTAGCGGGTGAGCCATTCCAAGCCATGATAATACCTTGAGTGATTGTTCTGCTGAACGAGCGAGGTTGTTACTATATTTTTTAATACGGATTTCCAGTGCCGGATTGGACCATGGCGCCACACAGCCCACAATTCTATTTTGATAATCAAGGGCTAAAACAAAATCTTCAAAGCCTAAATAAGGCCAGTTATAAATTCGCTCTTGAACTTCTGTGCTAGAGTCAATAAAGCGAATGGGCATTTTTGAGTTATTAGCGTACAGGTATGAGTGTAGTTTGTCCCGGTCTGAATACTCTGCATTTCTAAAAGTGAGAGAGGGTAGCTTTTTATCGGCTAAAGGTAAGAGGCCGTGAATACAAGTGAGTTGATATCTGCGATATAAAAAATATCGAGGCATAGGTATTGTAGTTTTTCTGGGTCTAATAAAAGCGTTGTAAGCTTTAGTTTGTTTTTTTGATACAAATGTAAATATAAAATTACAATTTCGTTTCTTTTTTTCCTCGTTAAGTGTGGGTAAAAAGAATTTTGTCCAGTTAACAATGGCCTTTCTGTTTTTTGAAACGAGTAAATCCGTGGCTAGGCCAATAACTTGTTGTTCACCTTCAAGCCAAGCCATTTTAAACAAGAGTGTGGCCATGGCTTGAATTTTGTTATCTTCGTCAATCAACAAGTAAGTGACATGGTCATCTGACTGCATGTCGTAGTGCTTAAAAAAATCATTTTTACGAATAAGCTCTAAATCAGTTTGAGCTGAATAAATATTACTTCTGTAAAACTCAATCAAGCGTTCGTTATAAGATTTATCGGCCTTAAATAATTTCATAGATTATTTTTATTCCATAAAATGTCATCAATGTTTTGGCTGTAGTTAGCAAACCTTGCCAGGCAAAACAAATAATCACTGAGTCGATTTAAAAAAGGAATAATATTTGTTTGCAAGTCTTGACTTTCTGGTAATTCGCAACAGCGCCTTTCAGCTCTCCTGCAAAAGCTTCGAGCCACGTGAATTTGGCTGGCAAGCAGCCCGCCGCCAGGTATAATAAAGTTTTTTAAAGGTGGAGTTTGCTCATTCATGCTATCCATTTCATTTTCAAGTTTTGGAATAATGGCATTGCTGAGTTCAGGAAGATTTTTTTTGATACTTTCATCATCACAAGCTAAATAGCTGCCCACATTAAAAAGGTAATGTTGGATTGTTTTTAAAGTTTTAAAATAACTATTTAACTTTGAGTTTTCTTCGCTTTTAAGGGGAGAGGTGAAGATTAGGCTAATCAATGAATTTAACTCATCGATAGTTCCGTAGGCTTCAATTCTTGCATCTTGTTTGGGGACTCTTTTGCCGCTAAGCAACGAAGTCTCTCCCTTGTCGCCAGTTTTTGTATATATCTTCATATTAGCCCCTAGTGCGTTAATAATTAAGTTTATTATGAACTTGTAAAATAAGAAAAGCAATTTTTGTATTATCTCGTTGCTATAAGCTCATTTATTGATAAATTTGTTGAATGAAACCATTTTTTGTAACTGTCCCTCATTCTGGAGAAGAGATTCCATCTACTGTAACCTGGCTTTCAAGTCATGAAGAGCCAGTTTTAATGGCAGATGTGGATCGCTATGTGGATCAATTCTACGAAGCTAAATGTAATGATTTATCTATTCCATTTATTAAAACCAACTGGCACAGGTATGTGGTCGATCTTAATCGCTTCCCAGAAGATATTGATGAGGATTCTGTTCAAGGCAGTGCTAATAAATCAGGCACGCATTCAGATGGTTTTCATTGGGTTAAAACTAAAAACGGTTTAAGGCTTATGGAATCGCCCATGACTATGGAGTTACACAATGAGCTCACAGAAGTTTGCTTTAAACCATTCCATCAAAAAGTGGTAAACCAGTATAAAGATTTATTGCAGAACCACCAAAAGGTTTATCAGCTAGATGGTCATAGTATGCCCTCAATGGGAACCAATGCTCATCGTGACCCTGGTGAAGCCCGTGCACAAGTTGTTATTAGTGACCAGGATGGAAAGTCATGCTCTTCATCTTTTGCAGAGCTGGTGGTTGAAAGCTATAAATCAGTGGGGTTTGAAGTAAAAATGAACTGGCCTTATAAGGGTGGGCGAATCACACAAACATATGGCAAGCCTGAATTAGGGCAGCATTGCATACAAGTGGAGCTAAATAGAAGTTTATATATGGATGAGGCCAGCAAACATCCAGTTAAAGTTAAATTTGAAGACACGAAGGCTAAGGTGACTTTAGCTTTAAAAAAAATATATGAGGGAGTCGATTCTTTATGAAGTTTTTAATTTTGAGTTTACTATTGTTTTCATATCAGGCTCAGGCATTAAGCTTGAAGCAGTTCATAACCTCTTTTCAAAAAAATAGTCCGAAACTTTTGCAGCTAAAAGCAGAGGTGGACAACGCTCAGCAGGATTATGAATTGGCATGGTCACCACTGTATCCACAAGTTAGTTTGAATGCTGGATACTTAGATACTAAATCTCCAGCAGCTAGCTTGGCATTCCCGGTTCCAGGTCTAACAGAACTTGAACAGAAAACATACAGGGCATCTTTAAATGTGGATCAGGTACTTTATGCTGGTGGTAAAATTTTTAATAATATAAAGTTGCAAAAAAGTAGGGCGGCCATATCTAGTTTAAATTATCAGGCGCAAACGCAGTTTTTAACAAAAAATGCTTTGTTAAGTGTGATTCGCTGGAAGTTTATGCAGGAGAGTATTTCTGTTTTAAATGAAAGTTTAAAGTTACAAAAACGTTTTTTAGGCCTTGTAAATAAAAGAGTTCGCAGTGGGCTAGCAAAAAACTTTGAGTATGACCAAGCTGTATCAGAAAAA
>CALLBC010000211.1 GCA_938001965.1 uncultured Bdellovibrionales bacterium
GCCTTTCTTAAATGCTTAATTGCTTTTTGCTTATCTTCAGAATCAAGCCAAGCCTGCGCTAAAAACTGTAAATTCTTTTTATTGCCTTTCACTTTACCGGCCTTAATGCTTTTTTCCATGAGCATTGCTGAAGAAAGCGGAATACCGTTAGTGGCATAAAGGCTAGCTAAGTTTAAAATATCTTGCTCAGTTGTAATATACCCTAACTCATTGGCAATAGACATGGCATCTAGGGCTTGTTTATTTTGTTCTAAGTTTAAATGTGAGCCAGCCAGCATTTTCCAGTAAGTTGCTTTATTAGGATTAATTTTAACTAGCTTTTTTAAAGCAAAAATTGCTTTTTTATAATTACCCTTTTCTATATTAAGGCCAGCAGCAAACTGCAACCAACTCTCTTTTGGATTAGTACTGATTTCCAAAGCTTTATTAACATATTTTAGTGCTTCACCTTTTCTATTTTTTTCAACCAGCACAGTGGCCAACAAAATATAAGCAGGTCCTGTTGGCTTTTCACTAATTTTAAACCACTGCTTAATATTTTTTAAAGCTAAATCATACTTTTTAATACCCACGTACAATTGACTAAGCATGTAGAGGTTGGTTTTTGTTGGCTGTGTTGGCAATACCTTTAAGTCTAAACTCTTTTGAAAGTATTTAGCTGCTTTGCCATCTTTTCCTTGGCCTGAGTACACATACCCCATAGTTTGATAAACTTGGGCCAAGGAGTAAGGCTTAGTTTTTTTATTATCCAATGTTCTTAATCGCTCTAAGGCCTTTTCATATTTATTATCAGCTAAGTACTTATGGGCTTGGCTAATCTTTTTAAATGTGCCAGGAGCGGTTAAGCCTCCGGGCCTTGAATTAATTTTATCAGACATGGATTTACTAAATGAAGTATCTACAGCAGCCCATGCATTTGTAAATGAAATTAAAATTATAATTGCAGATATTATTTTAAATATGTTCTTCATCAATCTCACCTATCTCTGTAGTTTAAAATCAAAGTTAACTTTTTTTCCTAGCTGAGCAACAGCCTTCCCTGAAATTATTTTTGGCTTATATCTCCACTTCCTAAGAGCCCTTTTGGCTGCTTTGTCATAGAGCTTCCTGTGGCTAGAATCCACAATCTTAATATTACTCACTGTCCCTTCGGCAGTAACATCAAAAGTAACAACAACCCATCCCTCAATTCCTCTCATAGCCGCTTTTCTTGGCATGATGGGCTCAATTCTAATTATTGGCAAAGCATCACCATCTTCACTAGCAGCAGCTCCGCCCTTACCTAAAAAGGGTCCGCCACTATTAACTTTAGACAAACTCAACTTTGGAATATCCATTTTCATTGTTGGCTTAGAGATTTGATCTGTTTTTGCCACTTGAATTTTTTGAATATCTTTTGGTTGCTCTGGTTTTGGTGGTTTTTTTGGCTTTGTCCTCTGCTTATAATCAGTGTCTGAATCAAACTTCAAACGGGCAAAATCGATGAACACATCGTTTGAATCCGGTTTAAATATGCCGTCTGTGGAGATAAGACTTCCCATAAAAAGGAACAAGCACACACTCACAGTTAAAGCGGCAGTTATACAATAGGCCCAAAATTTCATAAAAAAATCCTTATTTTACTTTTGCAGCTAAAGAAATATTAGTAACACCGGCAGCTCTAATCTGATCCATCACATCCACTAGTAAACCGTTCTTAGAAGCCTTGTCCGCTTGAATAACAACAGCACCATCAGGAGCCTCTGCTCTCAGCCTCTCAATATTTGCTCGCACTGAACGCACGTCCACTTTTCTTTTTTGCATCCACACATCACCAGCCTCAGTGATGGCCACTAAAATATTAGCTCTAGCTTTTTGCTTAGCAGTACTAGCAGAAGGCCTGTTCACTTGCACTCCAGACTCTTTTACAAAAGAGGTACTAACAATAAAGAAAATTAACATAATAAAAACAACATCAAGCATTGGTGTTAAATCAATGGATGTGTCTTCTTTTTTTCTAATATTAAAACGTCTCATATCTTTTCCTTTTTTTAAGCCGTTACAACAAATTTTTCACCTAAACCGTCACAAATTGTTTCCACTTTTTTTTCAATCAAACTTCCTAAGTAAATTCCAGAAAGGGCAACAACCATTCCGGCCATTGTAGGAATGGTGGCCATTGATATACCACTAGCCATCATTCTTGCATTGGCACCAGACACAGCCATCACATCAAAAACAACCATCATACCAGTTACTGTTCCAAGTAAACCTAGCAATGGGCATAAAACCACAATGGTTTTAATCATGCCTGTGCGCTTTGACATCTGTTCTTTGATATCTGCAATATGAAATTCACGCACTCGCATAGCCCACCACGATCCGCGGTCAGACTGAGCTTTCCACGAATTCAACTTTTCATCGATAAGCCCTGGCGCCACTTGCCTTATAAAGTAAAATTTTTCAAAGATAAAAGCCCATAACAAAACAGCAACGGCAAAGATCAGCAATAGTACATCTCCACCTTTATCAATAAAAAGCCAAAAACTTTCCCACACATTCATAGTTACACTTTTCCTTTTGATAATGCGATTAAGCCAATACTCTTTTCTTCTAGAACATGCTTAATAAAATCACTCTTATCTGCTAGGTGCTTATGAAGCATTAGTGTTGGTATTGCACAAATTAACCCTAAAACAGTTGTTACAAGAGCCTGTGAAATACCGCCGGCCATAAGCTTTGGGTCACCTGTTCCAAAAAGTGTAATCGACTGGAATGTACCAATCATACCGGTTACGGTTCCAAGAAGTCCCATTAAAGGAGCCACAGTAGCAATCACTTTAAGAGCTCCAATTCCTTTATCTAGAACTGGAATGTTTTTCATGATCTCCTCTTCCAATTTTAATTGAAGTTTTTCTTCATCTAAAGCTTGGTTATTTTCATAAGCTTTCATAATTCTGCCAAGGCTATTATTTTCACTAATCGTTGTGTTCATAATTTGCTGCTTCACTAGTTTGTTTTCAGTATTTAAAAATTTAAACCTGTAAGCAAAAATTCCAAGTGCGGCAATAAACATGAGTAGAATTAAGTAACCCACGATTCCACCTTGACCGATTTTTTCAAATAAACTTGGCTTTTGTACAAGTAATGAAAGAATGGCACCACGCGATGGATCCACAGCAAAACCAGCTACACCGGCAGAGGATTCATATAGGTCATCAATAGTGGATGTATAAGTTCCAGACGGCTGACGAGTTAATTCTGCCACTTGTTTAGTTTCAGGTAACCAAGATAAAAACTTACTATCAGTAATTAGGTTAAAAGAGCCCACTCTTACAATTTCAGAGGTTTCTTTTTCACCAGAGGCATTTACAACCTCAGTTTTAAACTTGGCAACATTTCCAGACTCTACCATTTCTCTTTGCAACTCAAACCATAGAGTTTCTAATTCTTTTATTCTAGGTAGTGACTTAGCCTCAGCAATAGGAGCAATTAACTGGGCTCTGTTTTTATATTGAGCACTAATTAGTGAGTTTGTAAGCTGAGATGATAAATCCCCTGCTACTTGCCTGACCACACCAAAAACTTCACCTAAGTTGCCAGCAGCCACTCTTTGTTCTTCTTCAATTTTTACTAACACCTTCTCATTCGCTTCGAAAGTATTGGCTAATTGCCTAGATTGAGCCTCAAGACCCGCCAATTCTTTTTTTGCTCTTGCCAAAAGCGAAGCCTGCTTACTCTTTTCACTTTTAAATGCCGACTCTCTAGCTTGAAGTGTCTTACTTAAAGTAGCCGTGGAGCTATTAATTTTTTTAAGTAAACTGTTCATATCTTCTTTTGCGCTCACAGGCACTGTAAGCCCTAGAACCAATAATACAGTGGCTGCCATTTTCATTTTGTTTTTTAAAATTAATCTTCTCATTATTTCACCTCTGAAGCAGAAACTGCTTTAGCTAAAATTGGACTACTAACCGGTAATTTTAATAAATCAGGTGCTTTAACTTTTTGGGCAATTTTAATACCACTGGCTATAGACTTTTCATAAGAACCATCAGCCTCTTTCCATGATTTACTGTCTTTATCCCAATACGCCGAGTAAGAGCCATCAATTGATTGTAAGCCTAAGAAAATACGGCCAACTCTAAGGAAATCTACGGTAAACTCTTTATCACCAATTTTATGTAAACCCTTGTAGGTCTCCATAGAGCGACCATAATCATTTTCTATTTGGTAAGCTTCTAGTACTCGGCGAAATTTTTCCGATGTACTCACATTGCCTTTGTTCATGAGTGCCGTTAAAGTTTCCACCCTTTTTGTTCTTTCCTCAATTTGGAAAGGAACATCTAGAGCCACAAAACTTTTAAAATTTTCTAGCAACCTTAATGTAAAAGGAATGATCTCTTTATTTGTTTGTTTAAGATCAACAATACTTTGCTTAATTTTAGTTGTTTCTTCTGTTTGAGAAGTAATTAATTCTTTCATTTGATGATTATAAACTTTTGCATTTTCAATTTTACGCAAAACATCTCTATAATCATTCACTATATCACGGGTTACTTCTGCTGTTGTCGTAACACGAGCTTGTGAATTTTTAGCCATTGTGTTTTTGGCTGACTCTTTAGACAGAGCTTGACTCGTGCCTTCAGCATAGCACAGCCCTGATATTGTAAACTGAAGTATTATTAACCAAATTTTCATATTGTCTCTCCACTTGTTTTTTTAATTTAAAATTTAAAATGAATATTTATAACCTAAGTAAACTGTTCTTCCTCTAGTGTTATATAAGGAACCATCTAATTGGTTATTTACATCACTCGTGTCTAAAGGAGGTGTTGAATCTAATATATTTTGAACACCAAGAGAAATATCACCAATTTTTTTTGTTCTATACACAGCCTGCATATCGTGCTCAACATAAGCCTTTCTTTTACAAAGCTCTTTTACTTCACACTCGTGCTCACCGATATAACGAGTAGTTAGACTTGTTGTTAATGGGAAAGTAACAGGGATATGAGTAATAGATAAACTCCCTCTTAATCTTGGGCGACCTGGCTCTTCTAAAGTGTCTTCAAGCCCAAGACCTGGAAACTTTTCAAATTCATAATCAATTAAGTATGAGATTCCAGTTTTTACTTCGATCAAACCACTTGACTCTGAAATTCTAAACTTATTATCCAACTCAATATCTAAACCTAATTGCTCAAGGCTACCTAAATTTAAAGTTGGCGCAAACATACCAGTGGTGTCTGTTAAACGACCTGAACCATCACGATCAGGGGCTGCACCTAATATTGCAGCAACATCAATACCTTGTAATTCAGCTCTAGTAATGGCTTCATAATCCACAGATACTACGTTCTTCATATTTAAATAAAATAGGTCTAAACTTATGCTATGGTTTTTTGATACTTGGTAAATTCCACCAACATTTGCAGACCAAAACTTTTCCTCATCTAGGTCTTTATTGGTAGGTGCTCTAACAAAGTACTGTGATGGTTGGCAGGCAGGATGATTTGGGTCATTCCCACCAGTTTGATCACAATAAACTCTGTCAATAAAGCTTGGGAAACCAAAACTTCCATTGCCATATAAATCTTGTAAATCGGGGGCTTTAAACCCTGTACCAATGGAACTTCTCAACATTAATGAGTTCACTGGCTGGTAACGAATAGCCAGTTTTGGATTCACGGAGCTACCAAAGTCATTGTAATTATCAAAACGGGCTGCAAACTGCATTTCAACAGTGTCTGTAGGCATATATCCAAGCTCAGCAAACACTGAAATAATTTGTCTATCGCCTTCACTGTTATTCCCACCACCAGATGAAAATACATTCCCTGCAGCAGACTCTTTATCCACTTCAACTTCAAATTCATCTTGAGTTAGTGTTGTACCAAAAGCTAAACTTAAACTATCTGTTAATTCACCAGTCACTAAAGTATTAATACTTGCTAGAGTTGAACCAGAGTTTTGGAAAGGTACCGTTTTAGCGGCTTCAAAGGCAGCAGCATTAACTATACGACTTCCTGCTGGCTGAGTTGGGTCAAAATCACCAGATAAAATTAATGCATCAAATGCATCTTTTTTTGCATAGCCAACATTTTTTTCTTCTCTATCAATAACATTATAACTAATATCTGCGGTGGCTTCCCAATCAGAGAAAATTTCTGTTTTAACACCAACTAATAATGACCCAGCATTTGTAGTAAAATCAGACCCTCTATTGCCCAGCTCCATAACTCTGTATCTAACTAAATCACCACCAACATTAAATACACCCGGCGCTGGAGCAAATACATAGCTTGCTTTTTTATGAGTGAATGAACCACGAACAACTAAGTCTGTGACCGGTGATAATTGAACTGTACCTTCAGACAATATTGAGTGTTGCTCTAGTGAAGGTAATGCCGATGAAAACTGTGCATAGTTAAACTTACAAAAGCCCTGCACTGTTAAACGATCAGCAGGACAACCTGGGCTAGTCCAAGTAGTACCACCATCAGTACTCGTACTAATTATATCACCAATTGATGACTCCCCTTTTGAAGTATAGTCTCTTTCTCTTGAAAATAATCCTTCATTCTTTCTGTAATTTAAAACCGTAACCACATTCATTTTGTCATCAGCATAGCCATGAGTGACAGCACCACTGATTCTGCTACCTGCAGAAAATCTTTCACTCATATCTTGTGTGTTAAACACACCTGAAGTTGAAAATGACAAGCCTTCAAAATCTTTTTTAGTTATTATATTTACAACACCGCCAACAGCATCTGAACCATATAAAGCTGAAGCCCCGTCTTTTAAAACTTCAATTCGCTCTAAAGCATCAAATGGAATATTATTTAAATCCACAGCTGCAGCTAATGAGTCTTTTGGCAGCCTTCTCCCATTCATTAGCACTAATGTTCTAGAGGCTCCTAAACCTCTTAAATTCACCGTTGCCACGTCTGCAATAGAGCTACCGGCGTCTTCTCGAGAACCACCAAAACTACTACTTGATAAATCTCTTAAAACATCACTCACAGAGTTATAACCTGATTTATCTAAATGTTCGCGATCTAACACTTGTACTGGCGTGGGCCCTTCCACTTGTATTCTTTTAATATGTGACCCTGTCACAGTAATTTTCTCTGCCCCTTTTTTTGCATTTTTTTCAGCAGCAGCACTTGATGCGGTTGCCTTAACATCAGCCGCAGCTTCAGTTGCTGTGTCTGTTTGTGCATTCACCGTTAGTGATAAAACGCTTAAAGAAATTGTTAAACCTACTATTATATAGTGTTTAATTTTAAACATACCCCTCTCCCCTTATGTCGTACTTTCAAATAGCAACTGACTACTTATTTCTTTCAACGGTCTTAAATAATTGTTGAAAGCCAATATGGCTCCAGTTTCCATAACTAGACT
>CALLBC010000212.1 GCA_938001965.1 uncultured Bdellovibrionales bacterium
ATATAACTTATCGGATAATCGTATCTATCTGAAACAACTAATGATTTTAATACATTACGTCTCCCTCTAATTTTTAATTCATTCTGTCCCGTCATAAGGTCTAATGATGAATTCATTTATAAAAGGAGATTAATATTTATGAATTCATTAGGAGTCTTTTTGAGCAATACAGAGAGTTATAAATTTCAAATCATTACTAAATACTTAAGTGGTAAATTATATCGTGATCAAGCAGCTGAACTTTTAAGAGTCAGCGAACGAACAATCACTCGTTATGCTACAAACATTAAAAACAAAGGAATTTTTGGTGTTAAACATGGTAATTGTAATAACAAGTTTAACCAAAAATATGATAACGACTTTAAATTTAAAATAATTGATCTCTATAGGTCTAAATACTTTGATTTTAACTTATCTCATTTTTGTGAGATTTTATTAGAAAAACATGATGTTAGGTTGAAATATGAAACCTTATATTCTTGGTTTAGTAAAATTAAGTTAATTAAACATCCTAAGCGTAGACGCCGTAAAAAGCACGTATACCGCCAAAGAATGCCTCAAGAAGGCTTATTACTACAAATGGATGGCTGTCATCATAAATTTAATGGGAAAGATGAATGGTGCCTTGTAACTGCTATTGATGATGCCACTTCTGAAATCCCCTATGCTGAATTCTTTAAAGGTGAAACTACCCTTTCTTGCCTTAAAGTCTTAGAACAAATCATTCTTAAAAAAGGAATACCAAAAGCTATTTACACAGATAAGGCTGGTTGGTCAGGCGGTAGTAAGCGCTCTGAGTTTTCACACTTTCAACGTGCTTGTAATGAACTGGGCATACAGCTTATTTACGCAAATTCTCCACAAGCCAAAGGCCGCATTGAGCGTTCTTTCAGAACTATTCAAGATAGGCTTGTGCCAGAACTTAGGATAGCTGGCATTACTGATATAGATAAGGCTAATGGTTATTTGATGACTGAGTTTATTGGAAAATACTGGAATAAGAAAAAGACTGTGCAGGCCTTTGATTCTGATAGCGCCTACACTACCCTTGATCCTTGGGTTAATTTAAATGAAGTGTTGTGCTTGAAGTACGACCGTAAAGTCGGCTCTGATCAGACTGTGAGCTTTCAGGGGCAAAGATATGTGCTGTCCGGTGGTAAAACATCAGCTGCGAACCTAATGGCGACCTTTCAAATAGATTTTAATGGTGAACTCAAAGTATATGTGTTCGGCGAAGAACTTACAGCTACACCCGTCTCTAGACCTCAATACGATATTGATAAAAAGCCTGCGATAGAGAAAATAAAGAACAAAGAGTTGTATTTAAATATGGCTTACCTAGCCTCCAATCTATACGGTGCTGTATGGGATAGTAAGGTCTCCGGTAAGCCTGTTAAATTCAAAAAGAGCGGATAGCTTTTTATGAATTGGATAAAAATGCAACTAATTTATATAAATCAATTTAAAGAGGCCTCTATTTGTACTTTAGAGCAATCTTTATTTAATATTGATGTCTTTACAAGTGGAATTGACTGATTTAAATTTTCCAATTCTATTTTAAAAAATCTATACTTATTGCCGTCATCAACACTAAATGTTAGTTCAATTGCTCCTTCAGCCTCTGTATGTTGCTTTACCTTAAGACTGCATATACCCAAACTTTCGCCATCTTTTTCAGCTTCAGCACTCCATCTTCCAATGTAATCACCGCTCTTTATTTTTTCTAAAAAAATATTAGTCTCTGGCAATTGATAACCATCTTCATCAACATTAACATATACACATTTGTTATTAAGTTTAATCCCAGGAACAACAGAGCACCTTAGCCCTATGGCGATGGATTTAGCAAATGATGGCTGTGTAAAAAGATATAAACATAAAATTAGATACTTCATTATTTTTTTCCTTTTAAAAAAATAAAGCACAGAAAATTAAAAAAAGAAACGTAAAAAACTTGTAAGACTGACCATGTCAGAGTCAATTACTTTTTGGCTCATATGCTAATGTTAGTGAACCGACTAAATCAAAACCCAAGCCTAGGTTAAAATAAATATAAATACTAAATATTTAGTATTAGCTGAAGGTCCATTTGGACAGAATGAATTAAAAATAAAGGTGACAGAATGCATGAAAAACCACAATCTATCTTAAACAACTTAATAATTTTCATACGTTATGTCACCCACTAAGTATTTGGGTAATCTCTTTTATGCATTTTAAGGAAAGTCTTCTCCGTAAGTTTTGTTTGGGCAAGTATAGTATTGGGTGCCTTCCTCCGAATACGGTCCAAGAGTAAAAATTTATTACACTATTATTAATTTCTAAATATATGACAAGTGGTTGTTGGAGTAATTTAATATTTACAAGATACGTGGACTTTGAATAACTGCTTTGCAATATATCAAATTTGCGATATCTCGCCCAACGACCTAATGATTCAATTGAAAAATTATCAGTTTCGATTGTAGCAATAACTTCACCGGCTTTACCTTCTGGAGTGCGGGCTATTTTACTATGCCTGTCATCGATTTCCTTTGCTGATTTGTAACTTTTAAACAAGAACCAGAAGCAATAGATCGAAAAACCTAGACCACAACTTATTATCAACAACGATTTCATATTATAAATATACATTATTTGTTAAAATAAATGTAATGGCGCCTTTACATAGGTCTATATATTTCATTTTTGCCGAGCTTAGATGACAGTTTGAATTAAAATTAAAGGTGACAGAATGTATGAAAGACGACATCTATCTGAAACAACTTAATAATTTTCATACGTTATGTCACCCCCTTTAGGCTAGCATGTTTGTTTAAATCTTAAAGGGAGATAAACAACATGACGAATTCAGGAGTTTTTTTGAGTAATACTGAAAGTTATAAATATCAAATCATTATGAAATTCTTATCAGGGAAAATATATAAAAACGAAGCTGCACTTTTATTGAGTGTTAGTGAAAGAACTATATCTCGTTATGCATCTAAGGTTCGTAATAAAGGTATTTTTGGTGTTAAGCATGGTAATTGTAATAATAAAATTAACTTAAAGTATGATTCTGAGTTTAAGTTTAAAGTTATTGAATTATATAGAACTAAGTATTTTGATTTTAACTTATCTCATTTTTGTGAAATATTATTAGAACGACATGATATTTCTTTAAAATACATTACTTTGTGGCGTTGGTTCAGTTTTATTAAGTTAATTAAGAGCCCTAAAAAAAGACGCCGTAAAAAGCACGTATATCGTCAGAGGATGCCTCAGGAAGGTTTATTGCTAGAAATGGATGGTTGCCATCATCGGTTCAACGGTAAGGACGAATGGTGCCTTTTAACAGCTATAGATGATGCCACTTCTGAAATCCCCTACGCTGAATTCTTTAAAGGTGAAACTACCCTTTCATGCCTTAAAGTTTTAGAGCAAATTATTCTTAAAAAAGGAATACCTAAAGCCATTTATACAGATAAAGCTGGTTGGTCTGGTGGTGGTAAGCGTTCTGAGTTTTCACACTTCCAGCGTGCTTGTAATGAACTAGGCATACAACTAATTTATGCTAACTCTCCGCAAGCTAAAGGCCGTATTGAGCGCTCTTTCAGAACTATTCAAGATAGGCTTGTACCTGAGCTTAGAATAGCTGGCATCACTGATATGGGTAAGGCTAATGAATATTTAATGACTGAGTTTATAACTAAATATTGGAATAAGAAAAAGACTGTGCAGGCTTTTGATTCTGATAGCGCCTACACTACCCTTGATCCTTGGGTTAAATTAAATGAAGTACTATGTTTAAAGTATGACCGTAAAGTGGGTTCTGATCAGACTGTGAGCTTCCAGGGGCAAAGGTACGTACTGTCCGGTAGTAAAACTTCAGCGGCTAATTTAATGGCTACATTTCAAATAGATTTTAATGGTGAGTTGAAGGTGCTTGTTTTCGGGGAAGAACTTACAGCTACACCCGTCTCTAAAACTCAGTATGATATTGATAAAAAACAGCCTGTGGAGAAGATAAAGAACAAAGAATTGTATTTAAACATGGCTTCTAGCGTCCAATCTTTACGGTGCTGTATGGGATAGTAAGGTCTCCGGTAAGCCTATTAAATTCAAGAAAAGCGGATAGGTTTTAGCGATTAATTGCCTCAATTTAGTGTAAATTCAATGGTCCGAAACTCAAAAAAATCTAACTTCTGTTAGCGAAACTGTTTATTTTTTATAAAATGCCACAGGTAAACGTGTCTCTGGCACAACTATACAATTTGGTCCGACCCTTCTGACTTATCCAGTCACTTAATTTTTAGAGAATAGGCTATTCAAGTAACTTTTAATTATTTTTTTTGATTTTTTATTGCCCACTTTAATGCAATCTAAACTTACTTCAATATCATTATTATTTTCTTCTACAAGCTTTAGGTTCAAATCTGCATATTTACCTAAGAGCCAGTATTTTTCAGGATTTAGTCCTCTATAATAAATCTGTATCCTAGCAATTAATGCAAATTTTGATAATGTTCCTGATGAGTAAGATATATCTACAACCTTATACCTTTCCCTCTCCTTCAAGTCATAAATACTGTCACTATTAGAAGAGGCAGAGCAAAGTATTTTTCCAGAGTTTGCAGTATCTTCAATATAATTATTTTTTAAATTAAAATTAGACACTAATACAGTGCCTTTGAGTGCATCTAGCTCTTCAAGGTTGCTAGAGTTTTCGTTAACAATACTATCTGTAGCTATAGACCTAGCCGTTATTGATTTATAATTAGTACTTAACTGATTATGAGCACAAGAACACAGCCAAGTGAGTGAAAATAAAGTTAATAAATATTTCATAAAATATAAGCTCCTTAAGGATATTAATTATTATACACATCTAATTTTGTTCCTGACCCCCATTTCCTTTAGACACCTCCAATTAAGGAGGTGGATCAGATGGAATCTGTTCAATTTAAGAAAAGAAAGTACTTCAGCAAGACACAAAAGCTGAAAATATTATCAGAATTAGACTCAGGATTTATTAACTGCTCAGAGTTAGCACGTAAATATGATATTCATCCCGTAACTATTTATTCATGGAAACGAGGTTTGCGGGATATGACAAAAGATAAAAAATCTA
>CALLBC010000213.1 GCA_938001965.1 uncultured Bdellovibrionales bacterium
TAGGGTTTTGTTATGATTTTGTTTTAACTTGAAACAAGTTTGTTTCACATTGATATTTAGTGCTTAATATCAATCTTTAGTACTGATTTATTTTAAGCACCTAGCCTTAAATACCGATCACCCAATATGCATATTTTACTAGTAGACGACGAGATTCACGCCACTAATGCTCTAAAAGAGTTTTTAGAAGACGACTATATAATTACTATTCGTAATAACGGCAAAGAGGCTTTAGACTTTTTGAAGCAAGAAAAGGTGGATTTAGTTATTACTGACCACAATATGCCCCTAATGACTGGGATGGAGCTGATCAAAGAGGGTAAAAAATTATTCCCTGATTGTTTTTTTGTTATGGTTACCGCTCACAGCTCTTTAGAGCATGCCATCGAGGCCTTACGCACCGGTGCTGATGACTATTTGTTAAAGCCAATCGATTTTACTGAACTAGAGCATAGAGTGTTAAGAATAAAACAATTAAACTCTTGGAAGAACGCCAAAGCCTTAAAAGCACAAAACTTGCCCGCCATGTCTAAGATGATTGGCAAGAGTAATGCATTAACTGAAATAAAAAACTTTGCCCAAAAAGTAGCAGACGCCCCCACTCCAGTCCTCATCACAGGACAAAGTGGATCGGGTAAAGAGTTATTAGCCAAAGCAATACATGAAGTGGGAAAACGTGGAGCACAACCATTTGTTGCCATTAACTGCGCTACATTAAGTGAACAACTTTTAGAAAGTGAATTATTTGGCCATGAAAAAGGCTCATTCACAGGAGCAACAAAAAGTAAACCAGGTAAATTTGAGTTGGCTTACGACGGAACTTTATTTTTAGATGAAGTTGGTGAGTTAGCAGCTAGCTTACAAGCAAAATTATTACGAGTGTTACAGGAAAAAGAATTTTATCGCTTAGGCGGCACACGTTTACTAAAAACTAATTGTCGAATTGTGGCGGCCACTCATCGAGATCTTGAAACTATGGTAAAAAATGGTGAATTTAGAGAGGACTTGTACTTCCGTTTAAATGTATTACGAGTTAGCACACCTACCCTCAGCCAAAGAGCAGAGGACATTCCTCTACTTGTGGAGTACTTTTGTAAACAAATTGGCACAGAACTAAGCTCAGTGAGTCAGCTTGATAAAGACATTTACGAGCACCTTAGCAATAAAGAGTACATTGGTAATATTAGGGAACTTAGAAACGAAGTGGAACGCATGCTTGTTCTTAATATGAATAAGCCTATCATATGCCTTAATGACTTGGTAAAACCAGTGGCAAAAGTAAAAGTTAATGAAATTATTAACTCCAGTGCAGATGATCTTGATTACAGTCTTGGTCTCAGTAATCGCCTGGATGATTTAGAAGAAAGGTTAGTATTAAAGGCTTTTACTGATAATAATTATAACCAAGTAAAAACAGCTAAAGCGTTAGGCATTACTCGTGGTGCCTTACAGTACAAAATTAATAAATACAATATCGACTTAAAAAAGATGGCAGCCTAAGTAGGAATAGTAATGATAAATTCTGTTTCACCCGGGCGGCTTTTGACCTTTAATACACCCTCATGCTGTTGCACAATCCCCTGGCAATAAGCCAACCCTAAGCCTGTGCCCTTGCCCACGATTTTAGTGGTATAAAAGGGCTCGAAGATTTTCTGTATGATCTCTTCTGGAATACCAGGGCCATTATCTTTAATACTTACAAATACATTATCAGTGTCTTTATAAATTTTTACATCAATTTTGGGGTTTTCAATTTCATTTTCCTCTAACACATGGGTAGCATTTTCAACTAAGTTAATAACCACTTGGAAAAATAAGTCTTCATCAATATTAAAACTTTCACAGTCTTGAGAAGCTAGCGATAGGCTTATCTGTTTATTTTTTTCTATGAAATTAAAATTTTTATCCAGTTCCTCTAAAAAACTACTTACACTGGCAGGCTTCACTACCAGAGATTTTTGTCTTGAAAAGTTCATGAGATCATTAATGATTCGCGTAGCGCGGTGTACCTCTGAGTAAATTATGTCCACATGCTTTTTTTCTTTACTTCCATCTTCTAGTTTACGTTGTAACAATTGTGAGTAGGACGAAATAATATTTAAAGGGTTTTTTAACTCATGGGCCATACCTGCACTAAAAGTACCTAAGGCTGACAAACGCTCTTTTGCTAATACCTCTTGCTCACGCTCATACAACTGCCCACCCAAGCGGTTAAAGGAGTCCACTAACTGATTAATCTCTGTGGTGCTAGTATTGGGAACTTGTATTGACCACTTCCCTTTTGCTAATTCTTTAGTAGATAAATTTAAGTTTTCAATGGGTTTTGTTAGTCTTGTGGCAAAAAACCAGCCGAAAACACCTACAATGGCCATAATTAACAAAATTAAAGGCAAAGTCTTTTTTAAGTAAGATAAAAGCATATCAAAAACATGGTCATCTTTTGAAACAATGATTAAAGCTCTTTCACTATCAATGGGCAGAACACTCCTTATTAATCCACCCCGATGAGAGCTTGTAGCCACTAAGTTTTGCCAATAATTATTAGGAATTTCTATACTTACAGGCCATAACTCACCTTTGGCTTTTTTAAAAATTGTTGCTCGGCTGTCATTTTTATAAAACAGTCCAACACCCATATCACTTAAACCACTCAAGTTTTCAATTACAGTATTTAACTCTTCTTCAAGCTTTTCATCACTTAAATCAGTTTTATTTTTAAGTGTATTAATTATCATTTCACCATTTGATAGCTGTAAATCATACATATAGTTTTGCTTATCAAGAACACTAGCCCTAATTAAAAATACCGAAGAAAACAATACACCAACAAAAAGTACAAAATAAAGGGCTATAATAATTTTTTTATTTAAACTCATCTGCGTTCCAACTCAATTGTTGTATAGGTTACCTTTTGGCCATTAATCACTTGAAAAGTTAAAGTATTAATTCCCATATCCAAATTTACATTAAAACTAAATTTATTATTAGTTATATTTATAGACTTACCTTTAAAGACTAATTCATGACCACTTGGGATGACACCATTTACTCTTACCGTGTTCGCTTTAATGACTTGCCCATCTTTAGGTTGTTTTATAGCAAACTTCTTTATTGTATTCTTTTTTATAGTTTTTTTAGGCTTTGGCTTTTTTTTCGGCTTAGTATCCAATTCAACTATTTCTTCTGGTGGTTCCACCTGCTTACTAAAATCTAATTCAACATCTTCAATTTTAACTTTTTTTTCATAAATTTTATTTTTAGTCAGTTTTAAAACCTTACCCTTAGTTAAAACCTCAACATCCCCTTCTTCAACATGCACCTTCATTTTATTACTTGTTAGGCTGATCCTAAATACTTTTTTTACTCCTTGCTTTAAAGATGACTTCACTCTCAACCATGCATTGGGGAGTTTAAATATAATCTGAGAATCAACCCCTTCTTGGCCCTCAATTTTACCTTCCACATCTCCTTTTGAAACTCCAATAACTGCTCTTTTCACTTTTTCTTTATCTTGCCTATCAAGCAGTATTAGTCTTGAGTTTTCAGACATCGTTATAATACGGTTTCTACTCATACTAATTGCACAATTTGAACCTTCACCAGTTTTGATCCAGTCCTTCAAAAATAAATTTGTTTTAATAGAGCTCTCTTTCCACACCATTTCACTGGAACGCTTATGAGTAACCTCTCCCTCTAAAGTAAGGTATTTAGCATCACCATTTTGTTTCATTTCTTTAGATTCAAGTTTAGGTTTAGGAACTTGGTACTGAGTACTTTTAGTTAAGGTCAAATCAGGCTTAGACTCTTCTTTTTTAGAGCAATGTACAAGAAAGCTTGATATAAAGACAATTAAAAGAATTTTCATTAAAAGTGATACTCCATTGCGAAAGGTTCTAGCATAATATACGGCCACTGTCTCTCTCCATCAATCTGAAAACTCAATGCCTTAGGAACAAAAGTTAACCGAGCATTTAGCGTCCAAGAAGGGGTAACATGCCATCGGTATCCACCTTCAATCCCAAGTGTTGTAGCCTTAGTATTGTTGAACCCAAAAAAATTAGGGTCATCTCCTACACGATAACTTGCAGCATTGTAATTTAAAAAACCAACAGCAGCAAAAATTTTACCGCGGTATGGATACCCTATCCAGTATGATCCACCACCTAAAGTTTTTAGATAATCTCCTGCAGAGTTATGAAAGGACTGAGTTTTCCCTCCCCTAATTTCAAAATACCACTTTTTGTATAAGCGAACACCTAATGACATCCTAGGGCCAGTGCCAATATGTTTAGAGTATAACGTTCTTTCACTTCCAGCTTGTGGAAAAACTAGGCCCACATGGCCAAAGCCTAAACCAAAATAAATACGAGAATTGTTTTTTTGTTTATAGCGCTCACAAGCTGAGCTTTTTATTTTTTTAAAATATTTTTTATTTTTAGATAAACTATTGATTTCTAAACTTAATTTACCAGGTACATTTTTATTGCAATCAAAACCTAACTCAATTTGGCTAGTTCCACTCTTTCCCATAGGATATATTTGTTGCCCAACAGTAACCACTGTATCTGGTTGACTTTTGGCACTCAGTTTAAGGCCATAGTAAGGTATATCCCAAGTGTCATTTGTCCCCTTATTATTTTTTGCTTCCATTGACAAAAACGATTTATCATTACTACCTACTGACATAGAGATAATATAAGGGACGTACACAGACCTTACTCTGTTTCCATTTTTTATTTTTAAATTTAAATAATGCTTACCAGGCTTTAAATTTATTGGAATTTTAACTTTACCATCTTTGTTTCTTTTTAATTTTTTTTTATCTAAAAATAACTCTGTACCTTTTGGCAGTTCTCCACTAACAGACCACTTAGGATCTTCATTTTTTTTTAAAAAAATTTTTTTTACAATTTTATTTTCAATAAATATTTTTTGAGTATTAATTTTTACTTCATATGAGGTTTTATCAACTATTACTATGTTTTGATTCGACTTTGTGGGATCTAACTCTATATAAAAACGCCCTAATGTTCTGTCTGTATTGATCGGTTCATTATTTACATAGACCCCAGGTGACAATTTAGGGTTAATTATTTTTACCAGCTCAGCTTTTCTGCCATTAATCACTAAACTAGCAGGCCTATGGGTCCCGGCCACTTGAAGAAAACGAGATTGGTTACCAATGGAGATTTCATATTTTACCAATCCTGGAGGGACACCAATCAAGTGCTCAGGTCTTGCCAGTAAGCTTAAAGGTAAGAATAACAATAATATGAAAAATTTCATTACTATATGAAAACATGTCTAATTAGAGACTTCAATAAGATTACAAATTATTTAACAAAAAATTCGATTAAAATTATTATTTTTTAGCTTCTTCCAGAGCCTGTTCGCGCAAGAATTTTTGATAGTCTTTAAAAATGGGCTTATTTAACAAACTATAATCACCATTTTTTTGTGCTACTTTATAAAGCTTTTCATAAGCTTTAGCAATTTTTTTATTTTTCTGTTTTGGCGTTTCACAACTGGAATAAGTAAATTCATCTGTTCCATCAAAGCTTCCATCTACACATTTTCTTACTTGCGATTCACACTTAGGAAATTCTCTAGCTATGGGTTCACGGTAAAGTTTTAGCTCCATGCCATGCTCAACTACGCTACCATCTGTTTCACAGGATTTATTTTCATTACAAAATTCATGAATGTATGAGCCTGTAACTACACCATTGATACACTCTCTTTCTTCCATTATGTCATCACAAGTATTACCGTTTTGAGCAAACTCCTCTTTAAAGGCAAAATACTTTTGACCATGCTCTAATATTCGACCTGCGTGGTCAGTACATTGAGCTGCTGCCCCTGACTTTTTATTTTCTAATCTATCCCTACTTACATTTGCATATGTAAGCTGAGAAAAAAACAATAAAGTTAATAGTGTATTTTTCATGTTAAACCTCATAACTAATTATATCTAACATCCCAGTTATCATCCACTAGACCATCGCCTACATAAGCTCCTGTACCCTCAATCTTATCAACTTGTAATGGACTTATTGTACCGTTGGTTTGGTCTAATAAAAGTGTTTTTGTAGTTGTCACTGTGTAATCATCTTTATTAGCATGCAAGTCATCAATAAGAGCATCGAGTTCTGCTGTGGTCAAATTATGATTTCTAAAGTTAAAATACCTAAACCCACCCATAGTGGTTCCACCACTATTAAAGATAGATGTGGCTGATGAACCTATAAAGTTTGAAGAGTTTATGTAAACTCTCTGTACAGCAGCTGATCCTGATACGTCGTAATTATCAATATCTAAGAAGCTATTATTAGAATACAGTTGAATAATAGCACCATGCATTTCATCTAAACCAAATGTTGATCCCGTAAAGTTTATAGAAGTAGTATCCCAATATCTCATGGCAAATAATGCAGACCAGTCAGGCCAAGGATACGGCCCACTAACCATTAGATTACCATGCACTTGGAAGTATTGTAACGCCCCTAACCCAGAAGGATCAGGGAAGGTCGCTGCAGATAACAAATTGTTTTGAGCTCTGTACCTTCTTAATGCTGCTTGAGCAGCAGGAAAAGGGGCGTTTCCAGTCAGTGTGTTACTATAAATATCAAATATTTGAAGCCCCGCAAGAGATCCACCTGTTAAGTAGTTAGCATCTATTGTTGAGGAAATACTATTATTTCCAACTTGGAATTCAGTCATCGAAGTATTATTTTTAATTACTGGCATTGTACCTGCTGTAGTTGCAATTGTTCCACCATTATTTCCATTATTATAAAGGTTCAGAATTCTTAAACTTGTTATGTGAGATAAATCATCAGGAAATGTCAAATCTGCGGCCTGATCATAAATAATATAGTTACGTAATTGCGGGCCAAATAAATCTAAATCTGGCATATCACCCGTAGCATGTTGATAATACATTCTGTAATCCCGTAAAGTCGAGTAACAGGTAGGGTCTAAGTTTGGCATTGTATATGTTGCTGGGGTTAAGTTACTTCTTCCATAAGAATAGAACCAAGTTAAACTATTACAATAGATATTATCTGGAAAGTCATTAGTTTGAGGCATATGATGAACATCATATGAATTCAATACTAGATGATCAGCAGTTACATCTGGCATATCACCTATAAAACCAAAATTATTTTGACTACCGTTATTTATGTAAAATCGTGTTAAATTTATATACTCATTAAAACCACCCGGGAAGAAATTTGTATACTGAGCTTCAATCACATTTCTAGTTGTACTAGTTCTAAGGTAATAAATATCTCTTATTTCTCTTGGACAATGTTTAATTTTAACATTGTATGGTGCTGAACCAGAAGAATAAGTATAATCGATTGCACCAGCCTGCTGCTCTGGACTACCATCACCGAGATCCCAAATTGGAATTTGGTTGGCTCCCCCAACATATTGATAAGTAAATAATAATCTTGAGTCATTCATGTATTGCATCTCTGAAACTCGACGACAATTATAATGATCCGCTGTACCTGCACCAGGAGTGGCCCCATCACCAGGATTGTGATCCAAGACTATACTTTCAAGAGCTACTGTATTATCACTAAGTGGTGAGAAGTCTAAGGTCGTAGACCAAGCTCCCAGAGCTGAGCAACTTAGTATATGTGGCGAGCCAACAAATGAACCCGATATTGATATATTATTAGTTCCTTCATGTGAACAACTTCCAGTTAATGGGAAGGCTGCTTTATTATCAAATACAATATCAGCTGCTGCTGGAGTTGTTGAGGCTATAGTTGCAGCTGTTTGAACTGTCACTAAACAACTTTCAATGGTTGATAAGTTACCAGCTAAATCTGTTTGAGTGATTTGAATCGGTGCTGAGCCATCAGTCATTACTAATGGAATACTGACTAAACCTCCACCAGGACAAGTCACACTTGTTGGGTCAGGTGTTAATGTCGCCGTGGCTGTACCACCTAATGTAGTATTAACTGTTGCATTAGGTTCACAAGTTACACTTAAAGTTGGTGCTGGTCCCACTGTAGCACCACAAATTATTCCCGCAGTAATATCTGGTTGTAATATTTGTGTATCTAAAGTGTAATCTAAAGTAATAGTTTGACAAGAGCTTATGTTGCCAACGGCATCAGTGGCAATGGCATAGAACTCTTTAAGTCCATCTTCAGTTCCATCAGCTAAGTAAGAAATATCAAAGAAACTGGCAAGCCCAGAAGCAATATTTTTTGGAGAACCTTTTGCTGAAGCTCCTGAACAAGACGAGTTATCATAAATTTGTACTGTAGTGCCCTCTTCTCCTACCACACCTGTAACATCTATTTTAGGGGTATTATCTGGCGAGTGACCACCGTCAGTTATACCATCAAATGTCCATGGCCATGAAGATGGTGTAGGTGCCACTGAATCCACAGTATAAGTTACACTACTTCCTGAGCATCCACTTAAATTACCATAGTCATCTTGAACAATTGCATGGAACTCATAAGTTCCATCTGGAATTAATGCTGCAGAGGTTAATGGTAAAGTTGTTGCCGCCGTTGGCACCGAACCCGCATTCATAATTGACCCGGTACATGTTGCATCAGCATACAACCTAACCCCTAAATCTTCTACAACATCACTAATTAAAATTTCAGGTGTTTGATCATTTGCCGGTGTGAATGAAGGATTATTTAATGTTAAGCTTTGCAGTGGTAAATATCCACGGCCGGTTACATCACGAGTGGTAGCCACTGTACTTGCTGAGTTATTATAGTTAATTGAAATTGTCGCAGCATCTGCTCCCGTGGCAAAAGGAGCATAGCTCACTTCAATTGTACATGAATCACCAATAACTAAATCAGTGCCACAAGTCCCAGCCGTCCCAGGGTAAGCTCCACCTGTGTAAGAATACGGAGCTGGTACAGAAGATGCTGAAATTAGTGAAGCATCAGCCCCACCTGTATTGGTAATATTAAAAACTTTCGTCGTATTAAAACCTGTTAATAATAAGCCGTAATCAAATGTTGGTCCATCACTAATAACAAGAAGTGCTGGGTTCACTGCTTCACCCGTTATATTACGTTGTGATAAAACACCTGTTAAACCGTCATTATAAAATATATCTAAAGTATCAACATCAACATTAGCCGTTGTTGGGTTATAAACAATTTCAACTGTACAAGATGTACTCGGAGCTAAAGTAGAGGTACAATTCCCAAGCGTCCCCGGAAATAAACCACCTGTGAATCCATAAGGTGAAGCCAAGCCTGCACCAGTAATTGATGTAGCTCCTATACCACCAGTGTTTGTTACAGTAAGTACTTTTGTTGCACTCGTTCCCACTGCCAACTTACCAAAGTCATAAGTAGGAGCATCACTAATTAATAATTGTGCTGGTGATCCGGCAGAGCCTTGAATATTTCTTTGTGAATTCACCGTAGTAGTTCCATTAAAATAACTAAAATCTAAAACATCTGGCTGGGTACCAGTGGCCGTAGGTGAAAACTCCACTACTATTGTACAGTTCGAACCACTGGCTAACGTTAACCCGCAAGTACCAACTCCACCTGGGTAAGAACCACCTTTAAAGTTAAATGGCGGTGCTAAACCAACTTCAGTTATAGCACTTGCACCAAATCCACCTACGTTGTCTAAAGTAAATGTCCATTCACCCGTTCCACCCACTGGCACTGTTCCAAAATCATAAGTTGGACCATCACTAATATTAATGGAGGCAGGAGTTGCACCTGTTCCAGTAATATCTCTATTGGCTACTTGAGAAGCCGCCCCATCAAAATAACTTAATTCTATTGTATCATTTATCCCTACAGCAGCTGAAGTTGGCTGAAACCTTACAACAATTGTACATGGAGTAGCATTAGAAATAATAGCTCCACATGTTCCACCTGCTCCAGGGTAACTTCCACCTGGGAATGAATAAGGTGCGGCTAAGCCAGTTTCAATGATTGCTGTTGCATCTGTAGTCCCTGAGTTGGTCACAGTAAAGATTTTATCAACCTGATTACCAACAACTACACTGCCAAAATCATAAATTGCTCCATCACTAATTGTAAGCATAGCAGGGGTTATTCCTGTACCTGATACATCTCGATCAGAGGTTTGCCCCGCAACTCCATCATTATAGTTAATAGTAAATGTGCCTGTCTGTGCACCTGCAGTTAAAGGAGCAAACTCCACATCAACAATACAAGTGGCAGCAGCAGCTAATGTGGCTGTACAATCTCCAGCCGTTCCAGGAAATGTTCCACCAGTCCAATTAAATGGAGCCACTAAACCAGATCCAGAAATACTAGACGCAGGCACACCACCGGTGTTAGTAATAATAAATGTATGACTTTCTGTTGCGCCATTAGTTACAGTGCCATAGTTATAAGGATCAGACTCAGAAATAGTTAACGTGGCAGGTGCTGCACCCGTTCCAATAATATCTCGAGTGGCATTTTGTGTTGCTGAACCATCAAAGTAAGTAACAGTGATTGTTCTTGATTGAGCTCCTGTTGCCGTTGGCGCAAATTCAACAGCGATCTGACAACTAGCACCTGCATTTAAAGAAGCTGTACATGTACCACCAGTTCCTGGAAATGAGCCTCCTAAAAATGTAAATGGTGCAAGTAAGCCCACTTCATTAATTGATGTGGCAGAAACTCCACCACTATTTGTAATTGTAAACAAATGAGAGTCTGTAGATCCCACAGCTAAGGTACCATAATTATAAGGATCGGATTCACTAATACCTAAATTAGCTGGAAGCGCACCCACCCCTTCCACATCTCCGACAGTACTAGTTATAATTATACCATTATTATAATTAACTTCTATTTGGTCTGTCGAAGGGCCAACAGCAGTTGGCTTAAAATCAACAACAACAGTACAAGACGAACTACTTGGAATGTCGGTTAAACATGTCCCACCAACTCCTGGAAATGTTCCGCCCTTAAATTCAAATGGCAAGTTTAACAAACCAGAGTCTGCAAGCGCAGCTGCTGGAACACCTCCACTATTCGTTAGTGTAAATGTATTTGCAACTGTTCCACCAACGGCGACAGTTCCATAGTCAAATGGGTTTGTTGTTATGGCAACAGATGCTGGCGCACCGGCTGTACCTTGGACTGCTCTAGTTGTTGCCTGTGTTGCAGCACCATCAAAGTAATCCAAGTTAATAGTGTTGGCATCTACTCCTGGAACTGTTGGCCTATAAGCAATCACCATCGTACATGAAACTGTTGGTGCTAAACTTGCGCTACAACTTCCACCTGTACCTGGATAACTTCCGCCAAAAAACTCAAAAGGAGAAGCTAAACCACTTTCAACAATACTGGTAGCAATACTTGCACCAGTATTTGTAACAGTAAACACTTCAGTTTTTATTCCACCAGCGGCAATTAAATTATAATCATAAGTTGGACCTCTATCAATTTCTAAAGTGGCAGGAGCAATCCCTGTCCCAGTTACAGTTCGACTACTGGTTTGTGTAGTGGTTCCATCATTAAAGGCTATATCTATGGAGTCACCAAATGGGCCAAGGCCTGTTGGTGCAAAATTAACCACAATTGTACATGTAGCAGCCGGAGCTAAAGAACCTCCACAACTTCCACCAGTTCCTGGGTAAGAAGCTCCTAAAAATGTATAAGGAGCAACTAAACCTGTACCAGCCATAGAAGTTGCAGTAACACCACCAGTGTTAGTTAAGGTAAATATTTGCGAGGCCGATGACCCTTGAGTTACACTTCCATAATCATAAGGGTCAGTTTCTGTAATCGTAATTACAGCTGGAGTTGCACCAATACCTTCAATATCTCGATTAGCCACTTGTGGTGAGGCCCCATTATTATATGAAAAAGTAATTGTACTTTGAAATAAACCCGTTGCTCCAGGCTCAAACTCAACTTCAATTGTGCAATTTGCTAAACTGACTATATCAGTTCCACAGTTACCAGCAGTTCCTGGGTATGAACCACCCACATATTTAAATGGTGTGGCCATTCCAACCTCGGCAACAACACTGGCATCATGACCACCAGTATTTGTTATGGTGAAAATATGAGTTGATTTACTGCCAACAGAAACTGTACCCATACTGAATGGATCAGCCTCACTAATTTGTAATAAAGCTGGAGTTACAGCAATACCTTCAATACCTCTTTGCACACTTTGAACGGCAACACCGTCATTATAACTAATATCAATATCTACAGAATCCAAGGCTGGTATAGTTGGAGCATATTCAACAACTATATCACAACTTGATCCTGCATTAATTGTAGTTGTACAATTACCACCAGTGCCTGGGAAGCCTCCACCTAAGTATCTAAAAGGAGCCGCTACACCTGTTTCAGAAATAGCAGTTGCAGTAAAACTTCCTGTATTAGTAATTGTAAAAGTATTAAATGCCGTTGCACCAGTAGCTAAAGTTCCATAGCTATATGGTTCTGTTTCACTAATTGTTAATGTCGCTGGAGCCACAGCAATCCCCACAACATCCCTTGTTGTACTTTGAGTTCCAACTCCATCAAAATAATCCACTTGCATAGTATCAGGATCACTAGCACTTACTGCTGTTGGGGCATATTCAACTACAACATTACAAGTGGAACCTGCATTAAGTGTTGTTAAACAGTCTCCGCCAGTACCAGGGAATGAGCCACCAAAGTAGCTATATGGAGCTGAAATACCTAAACCAGACACTGAACTTGCCTGGAACCCACCGGAGTTTGTAACCACAAAGGTATGCAAGTTTGAACTACCAGTAGGAACTATTCCATAACTGAATGGATTAATTTCGCTGATACCTAAAACAGCAACTCCAACACCAGTTGCCTGCACTCCCCTAGTTGCATTAACTATTGCAGCACCATTATCATAAGAAACTGTGATCGTACTACTTTGAATACCCGTCGCCGTTGGCGTAAATTCAACTACAACAGTACAAGTAGTTCCACCACCACTTAGTGTTGTAGTACATGAACCACCGGTTCCTGGGTAAGTTGCACCTTTAAAGTTAAATGGCGGTGCAAGAGTAATTTCAGCCATTGCAGTAGCGGTGATTTGTCCACTATTATTTAAAGTAAAGGTATGTTCTGCCACTGAACCAACTGGGAATACACCATAGTCATAAGGTTCTGTTTCACTAATTGTAATATTTGCTGGAGTTGCTCCAGTACCCTCAATATCACGAGTCGTATTAGTTAATAAAACTCCATTATCATAGTTAATATCAATTGTATCTGTTATTAAACCTGGGGCTGTAGGCTGATACCTAACAACAATTGTACAAGATGCCCCCGTTGCTAATGTGCCGGCACAACTTCCACCCACACCGGGGTACGTGCCACCATTATAAGAGAATGGCCCACCAAGACTGGCAGCGTCTGCCATCGCAGTGGCAGAAACAGCTCCAGAGTTATTAATTGTAAAAGTTTGATCGGTTACACTTCCTGTGGCTTGTGAACCAAAATCAAATGTTGGGCCGTTATCAATAGTTAATAATGCCGGAGCACCAGCTGTCCCTTGAATATTGCGAGCAGTTGTTTGTGGATCAGTACCATCATTATAAGCAATATCAATAATGTCACTAGGAGTCCCCAAAGCCGTTGGTGCAAACTCAATGACCAAGTTACAACTAGCACCAGCAATCAATATACCTGTACAGTTACCTCCTGTTCCTGGGTAACCTCCACCTAAATAGTCAAACGGGGCTGCAATTCCACTTTCTAAAATTCCAGTGGCCGAACTTCCTCCACTATTTGTTAATACAAAAGTATGAGATACAGATCCACCATTGGCAACTACTCCGTAGTCATAAAGTGGGCTTTCACTTAATGTTAAGATTGCTGGGTTTAATGCTGTTCCACTTATCACTCGGTTATTAGATGCGCCTACAGCACCATTATTGTAAGTGATATCAATGGAGTCAGAACCAAGGCCTGCAACAGTTGGTGCATACTCAACAACAGCTGTACAAGTAGAACCCACTCCTAGCGTAGCAGTACAACTTCCCGTTGTTCCTGGAAATGAGCCACCTTCAAATGTGAATGGCGCCAGCAATCCCCCACCAGCTAAACTTGTAGCTGGAACACCACCAGTATTTGTTAAGTTAAATGTATGTAAACGAGTAGTTCCCAAAGTTGTATCCGGAAAAGTGTAATCAGGTGCTTCACTAATTGTGATAGTAGCCACAGATGATCCATTACCTTGAACTTGTCTTGTTAAAATATCTGTCACTGCTCCATTATCATAACTTAATTGGATTTCATCATTTGCTAAACCAGTCACAGTTGGTGCAAACTCAATAAACAATGTACAATTGGTCGATGGATTTAAGCTAGTTGTACATGTTCCACCGACTCCAGGAAATGTGCCTCCAACAAACTGAAAAGGAGCCGCCAAGCCAATTTCATTTAAACTAGTTGCAATATGCCCACCTGTATTTGCCACAACAAATACATTACTTGACGTTGAACCCACAGCAATTGTTCCATAATCATAAAATGGTGCCTCAGTAATTGTTAAGTTTGCAGGAGTAACACCTGTACCTGTAATTAATCGACTTTCTGTTTTAGGATCTACACCATCATTATAACTCATGGTAATAGTATCATTATGGACAGCCGCTGTGGTTGGACCGTACTGTAATACAATTGTACAACTAGCAGAGGCTGCTAAATTTGAAGCACAATTCCCTCCAGTTCCTGGATAACTTCCACCAAAGAAAATATAGTCAGGTAAAGTAATTCCAGTTTCCGCCATACTGGATGCCTGGAAACCACCGTTATTAGTAATTGTGAAAGTATGGTTTTGAGTTGCACCTATAGCAAAAGTTCCAAAGTTATATGGGTCCGTTTCACTAATATCTAAATCAGCAGGCGCTACGGCTATACCTTCAACATCCCTAGTTGCACTAGTTGTTGTCGCACCATCATAGTAACTAATATCAATTGTATCCAAATCATTTGGAGCACTTAATGCTGTTGGGTTATAGACCACAACAATTTCACAGTTAGCTCCTGCAGCTAAAGAGCCAGCACAATCACCTGTTGCTCCTGGGTAAGTTCCACCTTCATAACTATATGGAGCAACTAAGCCACCACCAACCATCACAGTTGCCGTTGATGCACCCGAGTTAGTCACTGTAAATGTATGAGTATTTACACTTCCTGTTGGAACAGTTGTAAAGTCATAACTACCAGGCCCATCACTAATTGTTAATACTGCTGCTGCAATTCCAGTTGCTGTTACATCACGTGGTAAAACTACTGTGCTCGTTCCATTGTCATAACTAATTTCAATAGTATCTAGCTGAACTCCAGAGGCAATAGGCGCAAATTCTACTTGAATATCACAACTACTTCCAACACTCAGAGAAACACCACATGTACCAAGAGCTCCTGGAAACGAACCACCAGTAAAACCATAAGGGGCAGCCAAACCAATTTCCGCTATACTGTTTGCAGCCACTCCACCTGTATTTGTAATTGTAAATACATGAGTACTTGTTGAACCAATTGTTACTAATCCAAAGTTATATGGGTCAGCCTCAGTAATTGTTAATACTGCCGGAGGTGCGGCGTTACCAGTAATATCACGAACTGATGTTTGCCCAGTGGCACCGTCATTATAATCTAAACTAATTGTATCAGGAAAAGTTCCAGACCCAGTTGGTGTGAATTCTACCACTATGTTACAAACAGCACTACTTGCTAAAGTGGCTGCACAATCTCCACCAGCACCTGGGTAAGAACCACCTTTATAGTTATAAGGTGATGCTAGTGCGCCACCGGTATCAACCATGGCTAATGCATCTACTGCTCCAGTGTTTGTCACTGTAAATGTATGCTCAGTGATTGAGCCAATTGATTGGGTTCCAAAATTATAAGCGGGAGCATTACTAATTTCTAGCACTGCTGGTGCACCACTAGTCCCTTGTAAAGCCTTTGTTACACTTTGTGTAGTCACACCATCATTATAATTAATATCCATTAATCCAGCCGGCGTACCTAACGAAGTTGGCGCAAATTCTACAACAATATTACAAGTTGTTCCGCCACCTAAAATAGTTGCACCACAGTCACCACCTGTACCTGGGTACCCACCACCTCTAAATGTAAATGGTGCAGCTAAACTTACTTCTGTGATTGCACCAGCAGTTGTGGCACCACTGTTTGTAACTACAAATGTATGAAATATTGACCCACCATTAGCAATAAGACCAAAATCATAGGGGTCAGTATCACTTAATGTTAAGATGGCACGTGTAATACCTGTTCCATCAACAGTATGAGTTGTTGTTTGTCCACTAGCACCATTATTATAATTAATTTCAATATCATCACTGAATGGTCCAAGTGCTGTTGGAGAAAACTGAACCACTATTTCACAAGTTGCTGTTGGAATTAAAACAGCGGCACAAGTACCGGCAGTCCCTGGATAAGCACCGCCAGCGAATGTATAAGGGGCTACTAATCCGGCCCCACCCATTCCTGTGGCGTCAACAGCTCCTGTATTTTGCAAAGTAAATGTATGAACAGTGCTTGCACCTTCAGTGACATTACCATAATCAAATGAGTTCACTTCTAAAACTGTAATTAAAGCAGGTGCAGCACTTGTACCTTGAACTTGTCTGGTTGAACTTACAGTGGTTGCCCCATTGTCATAACTGTAATCCATAACATCATTATAAAAACCCGTTGCAGCTGGAGCAAATTCAATTTCAACTGTACAACTTGCACCAGGGCCAATGGTGGTTGTACATGTTCCCGCCGTACCTGGGAACGTTCCACCACCAGAATATACAAACGGAGCTCCCAAACCTACTTCAAGTAAACTTGTAGCATTAAAACCACCAGTGTTTGTTAATGTAAATATATGGGTGGCTGTTGCACCATCGGCTATTGTGCCAAAATCAAAAGGATCAGTTTCACTAATTGTAATTGTTGCTGGAGCAACAGCAGTACCTGTAACCGTTCTTAATTCATTTTGCGTAACCACACCATCAAAATAACTGATATCAATTATGTCATCATCAGTTGGTGCACTTACAACACTTGGAGCGTAAGTAATCACTAAGTTACAAGTGGCACCACCGGCTAAAGTGGCAATACAGTCACCGCCTGTTCCTGGGAAGGTACCACCTTCGAAGGTGTAAGGAGCGGCTAAACCAACTTCATTAATCGCACTGGCAGCAAAAGTTCCATTATTAGTAAGTGTAAATGTATGTAACTGACTAGAACCCGTAGCTAATGTTCCATAGTTATATGGATCAGCTTCACTAAGCTCTAAACTTGCTGGCGTAACAGCTATACCTTCTACATCACGAGTAGCTAATTGCCCTGTCACACCATCATTAAAATTAATTTCAATAGTATCAACATCATTCGGGGCACTCACTGCACTTGGTGCGTAATTTACAACGATATCACATGTGGCCCCAGCAGCAATTGTTACTGTACATGTGCCAGTTGTTCCAGGGTATGATCCACCTTCAAAGGAGTACGGAAAGGCAAGGCCAGCACCAGCAATTGATGTTGCTGGTGATCCGCCAGTATTAGATATGGTGAATGTATGTGTGTTTATACTTCCAGTAGGAACAGTTGTATAGTCATAACTCCCTGGACCTTCACTAATTAATAATACTGCAGGAGCTAAACCCGTACCCTGTACACCACCAGTAACATTAGCTAAACTTGTTCCATTATTATAACTAAAATCAATAATGTCATTAGCAAAACCAGTGGCAGTTGGTCTAAATTCAATATCAATATCACAAGAGGCACCGGCACTTAAACTTGTGGTACAAGTTCCTGCTGTTCCTGGGAAAGTTCCACCAACAAATTGAAATGGTAGAGCTAAGCCAACTTCGGTGATGGCAGTGGCAGCAACTCCTCCACCATTAGTTAAAGTAAAAACATTATTACTAGCATTGCCTACAGTCACGTTTAAGTAATCAAAAGGGTCTGGACCAGTCATTGTTAGTAAGGCCGGAGGGGCTGCATCACCTGTAACATCACGAAGTGATGTTTGCCCAGTAGCACCATCATTATAATCTAAACTGATCGTATCAGTAAATGTTCCGGCACCAGTTGGACTATAAATAACCACAAGATTACAAACAGCACTACTAGCTAAGGTTGCGGCACAATCTCCGCCTGTTCCTGGGTAAGCCCCACCTTTATAAGAGTAAGGTAAAGCCAATGCGCCGCCGGTATCAACCATGGCTAATGCATCCACAGCTCCAGTGTTTGTCACTGTAAATGTATGCTCTGTGATTGAGCCAATTGATTGGGTTCCAAAATTATAAGTGGGAGCATTACTAATTTCTAGCACTGCTGGTGCACCACTAGTCCCTTGTAAAGCCTTTGTTACACTTTGTGTGGTCACACCATCATTATAATTTATATCCATTAACCCTGCTGGTGTTCCGAGTGCTGTTGGCGCAAACTCAACTACAATATTACAAGTTGTTCCGCTACCTAAAATAGTTGCTCCACAATCACCACCAGTGCCTGGGTACCCACCACCTCTAAATGTAAATGGTGCAGTTAAACTTACTTCTGTAATTGCACCAGCAGTTGTGGCACCACTGTTTGTAACTACAAATGTATGAAATATTGATCCACCATTGGCAATTAAACCAAAATCATAAGGGTCAGTATCACTTAATGTTAAGATGGCACGTGTAATACCTGTTCCATCAACAGTATGAGTTGTTGTTTGTCCACTAGCACCATTATTATAATTAATTTCAATGTCATCACTGAATGGTCCAAGTGCTGTCGGCGCAAATTGTACTACTATTTCACAAGTAGCTGTTGGAGTTAAAACAGCGGCACAAGTACCGGCGGTCCCAGGGTATGCTCCTCCAGCAAATGTAAATGGTGCCACTAACCCGGCCCCACCCATCCCAGTGGCATCAACGGCACCAGCATTTTGTAAAGTAAATGTGTGAACAGTGCTTGCACCTTCAGTGACATTACCATAATCAAATGGGTTCACTTCTATAACTGTAATTAAAGCAGGTGCAGCACTTGTACCTTGAACTTGTCTGGTTGAACTTACAGTGGTGGCACCATTGTCATAACTGTAATCCATAACATCATTATAAAAACCCGTTGCAGCTGGAGCAAATTCAATTTCAACTGTACAACTTGCACCAGGGCCAATGGTAGTTGTACATGTACCCGCCGTGCCTGGGAAAGTTCCACCACCAGAATATACAAACGGAGCCCCCAAGCCTACTTCAAGTAAACTTGTGGCATTAAATCCACCAGTGTTTGTTAATGTAAATATATGAGTGGCTGTTGCACCATCGGCTATTGTGCCAAAATCAAAAGGATCAGTTTCACTAATTGTAATTGTTGCTGGAGTTACAGCTGTACCTGTAACCGTTCTTAATTCATTTTGTGTAACCACACCATCAAAATAACTGATATCAATCGTGTCATCATCTGTTGGTGCACTTACAACACTTGGAGCATAAGTAATCACTAAGTTACAAGTGGCACCACCGGCTAAAGTTGCAATACAGTCACCGCCTGTTCCTGGGAAGGTACCACCTTCGAAGGTGTAAGGAGCGGCTAAACCAACTTCATTAATCGCACTGGCAGCAAAAGTTCCATTATTAGTAAGTGTAAATGTATGTAACTGACTAGAGCCCGTAGCTAATGTTCCATAGTTATATGGATCAGCTTCACTAAGCTCTAAACTTGCTGGAGTCACCGCAACACCAGTAACACCACGGGTTGCTAATTGTCCTACAGCACCGTCATTATAATTTAATTCAATATCATCATCATCAGTTGGCGCACTTACAACAGCAGGATTATAATCAACCACAATTTCACAGTTGGCACCTGCTAAAATAGAGGCCCCACAAGTTCCTGAAGCTCCAGGATATGATCCACCTTCAAATGTATAAGGAAAAGCTAAGCCTGCACCAGCTATTGAGACTGCTGTAGATCCACCTGTGTTAGTTACAGTAAAGGTATGTCTATTTGAACTTCCTGTTGGCACTGTCGTATAATCATAGCTTCCAGGACCTTCGCTAATTAGTAGTACAGCAGGAGCCAAACCAGTACCTTGCACCCCTCCGGTGACATTAGCTAAGCTTGTTCCGTTATTGTAGCTAAAATCAATAATATCATTAGCAAAACCTGTTGCTGTTGGTCTGTATTCAATTTCAACATCACAGGATGCACCAGCACTTAAACTTGTAGTACAGTTACCACCTAAACCAGGGAAAGACCCACCAGTAAATTGAAATGGCAGAGCTAAGCCTACTTCGGTAATAGCTGTGGCAGCCACTCCGCCACCGTTTGTAAGAGTAAAAATATTTGAATTTGCATTACCAATAGTTACATTTAAATAGTCAAACGGATCTGGCCCAGTCATTGTTAAGCTGGCAGGTAAGGCTGCCGTTCCAGTCATGTCACGGTCTGTATTTTGCGATACAACACCATCGTTATAACTTAAATCAACTGTATCAGTAAATGCTCCTGCAGCGCTTGGCTCAAAATTAATTACAATATTACAACTGGCACCAGCAGCAATTGTGGTTGCACAATCACCAGTTGTTCCTGGGTAACCAGCTCCTTCATATTTATAAGGTAATGAAAGAGCCCCTAAATCAGTAAGTGCTGTGGCAGGCACTGCCCCTGAGTTTGTGATAACAAAGGTATGTGGTGTTGATGATCCAATTGATTGAGCCCCATAATTATAAATTGGAGCTTCACTAATATCTAATTGAGCAGGAAGACCTGAAATACCTTGAACATCTCTTGTTAAATTTTGTCCAGTGGCGCCGTCATTATAACTAATATCTATAGTATCGTTGTATGCTCCCAACACTGTTGGTCTTAGCTCAACAACAATAGTACATGTAGCTGCCGGAGCAACCACTGTTACACAAGTTCCACCAGTACCAGGATAACCTCCACCGGCAAAATCATAAGGAGGAGCTAAGCCAATTTCAGTGAGTGCTGTTGCACTACTTCCACCGGTGTTTGTAATAGTGAATGTATGATCTTCTACACCACCATTAGCTACAATTCCGTAATCGTAAAATGGGGCTTCAGTGATTGTTAATACCGCAGGATTAATCCCTTCACCAATCACATCACGGCTTGATACTTGTCCAATGGCTCCATCATTATAATTTATATCAAAAGTGTCATTAAAATTTCCTGTCGCCGTTGGTGAAAAGATGACCACCACTTCACATGTACCTGCAGGCGCTAAAGTTCCAGCACAAGTTCCAGTTGTTCCTGGGAAAGTACCACCCTCAAAATCAAATGGTGCAGCCAAGCCACTACCTGAAATTGCTGAAGCGGTTCCACCACCAATATTTGTTAATGTAAAGGTATGTGTAAGGCTGGCTAATACAGTCACCTGTCCAAAATCATAAGGGTCTGATTCTGTGATTGTAATATTTGCTGGAGAAAGACCAGTACCTTGCAGACCTTGCGCTAAATTAATAGTTGTGGCTCCATCATTATAGTCTAAATCAATGCTTGCGTTATGCACACCAGTGGTTAATGGATCAAAATCAATGACAAGATCACAACTTGCCCCAGCAATTAAAGTGGCAGTACATGTACCAGAGGTTCCTGGGTAACTTCCACCTTCATAAGTAAAAGGAGCTGTCACTAAGGCATTATCTACTAAGCTAGTGGCTGATACCCCACCAGTGTTTGTTAGTGTAAATGTTGCCTGAGCGTTTGAGTTTACAACTACGCCACCAAAATCATAAGATGGCGAATCAGTTATTGTAATTAAAGCTGGCGGTGCTGCAGCACCAGTTAAAGTTCTAGTTAACAGCTGAGCAACTAAACCGTCGTTATAGTTAATTTCAATTGTATCACCATCAGCAGCACTTGGTGCGATTGGTTTATAATCAACACTAATGGTACAACTGGCTGCGGCTAAAAGTGTTGTTCCACAATCACCACCGGCTCCTGGGTATGTCCCACCAGTGAACTCAAAAGGTGCTGCTAAACCTAAGGCATCGGCAATACTTGCTGCAGTGAACCCACCTGTATTAGTGATTGTAAATAAATGTGAAGTGGTTGACCCAACAGCGTGTAATCCATAATCATAATTCGGGTTTTCAGAAATCTCTAAAACAGCAGGGGTTATTGAGTCACCCGTTAAGTCACGAGTACTATTTACCGTACTTGCTCCATTAAAGTAAGTTAAGTCTATGCTGTCAGTTTGAACACCAACTACTGTTGGGGCAAACTCTATAACTAATTCACAAGTTGCAGCCGGGGCAAGAGCAGTGGCACAAGTACCAAGAGTACCAGGGTAACTACCACCTTTGTACCTATAAGGGGCAGCAAGGCCAGCATTATCACCAAGAACTGTGGCGCCAATATTACCATTATTTGTTACAACAAATGTATGCTCTGCCACTGTGCCATTAGCAATTAAGCCAAAGTTGTAAGTGGGAGCATCAGAAATATCTAAAAGAGCAGGAGTATCAGCTGTACCTTGAATATTTTTAATTAGATTTTGATTATTAGCACCGTCGTAATAACTAATATCAATAATATCTGTAGCTAGCCCTAACACAGAAGGATCAAAATTAACTACAATCTCACAAGTGGCAGCACCATTTAATATGACTGCACAAGTTCCTCCCGCACCAGGATAAGTTCCGCCCTTATAACTAAAAGGTAAGGTTAATCCAGTGTCTGCCATTGAACTAGCAGCAAAACTTCCTGTATTCGTAATCGTAAATGTTTTTTCAGCAGTTCCACCCACCGCAATGGTGCCATAACCAAACGGGTCAATATCAGAGATTATTAAAGCTGCTGGAGAAACTGCCGTACCTCTAACATCTCGTAATGCATTTTGTGAATTTACGTTATCGTTATAGCTTATATCTATTGTATCTAAATCAATATTCACAGCCGTAGGAGCGTATTCAATTACAATTTCACAAGTGCTCGCTGGGTTAAGTATTGCCGTACAAGTTCCTGCCGTTCCAGGGTAAGCACCACCTAAAAAAGTATAAGGAGCCACTAAACCACCAGCATCAGCAACCAGGCTTGCAGCGCTTTGACCTGTATTTGTTAATACGAATGTGTGTATATGTGCACTTCCATCAGCAACAACACCATAATCATATTCTGGTCCATCACTAATTGTAATGAGAGCTGGTGTTACACCCTCCCCTTCCAAATCCTTTGTTAAACTTTGCGCAACAACACCATCATTATATGAAATTGTCATTTGATCCGTAACGGCACCAACAACTGTTGGGCTAAAAGTAACAACTACGTCACAGGTGGCACTTGCTAAAATCGTTGATCCACAGGTACCACTTGCACCAGGGTAACCACCACCACCTTCAAAATCAAATGGCGGATTAATTCCTAAACCTAAAACAGCAGTGGCATCAGAAGACCCAGTGTTAGTCACTTGAAATGTCTTTATTGCTACTCCACCAATTGTTGTTATACCAAAATCAAATGGATCGAGATCAGTAATAACTAAATTAGCTGGATCCAAACCTGTACCTTGTATATCTCTGTTAACAGTCTGTGCTGTCACCCCATCAAAGTATCCAACTTCAATGGTATCAACAAATAATCCTGTAACGATTGGCAGAAACTCAATATCTAAATCACAAGTGGCGCCTGCAGCTAAAACGGTATTACAGGTTCCACTGGTTCCTGGGTATGTTCCACCTCTATAACTAAACGGAGCTGCAATTCCAGTTTCTGCGATAGTATTTACTGCAAAGCCTCCAGTATTAGAAAGTACAAATATATGGCTGGCAGATGTACCAGATACTACTGGACCGTAATCATATGGGTCTGCCTCAGATAATGTTAAAAAACCGGGCGGCACAGCTGTACCTTGAACATCTCGAGTTGTACTAACTGTGGCAACACCATCATCGTAATTAATTTGAATAGTTTCATTAGTTAATCCAATTGCAACTGGATTGTAGGTTACAACAATTGTACAGTTCATTAGAGCAACTAGAGTTGCCGAACATGTACCACCTGTCCCTGGATAAGCTGCACCCTTAAAATCATAAGGAGCAGGCAATGGAACACCTGTCATTAATGTTGAATCCACACCACCGGAGTTTGTAACCACAAAAGTGTGCTCAGTGATAGAGCCTACTGGGTGAGTTCCGTAATCATAAGGGTTTAATTCACTAATACTTAATAAAGCAGGAGGCATACCCACACCCTGTACATCTCTATTAACACTTTGAGTGGAAACACCATCAAAGTAAGTAAACTCAATAGTATCCACAGCCACACCTAATACAGTCGGTGCAAATTCAACCACAATGGTACAGTTATTACCTGCAGCAATTGGCAAACCACAATTACCACCAATACCTGGGTAAGACCCACCAAGATAACCATAAGGCGCACCTAAACCAGCCTCAACAATGGCACTGGCTGGCCAACTCCCTGAGTTAGTAACAGTAAAGGTATGACTTTTACTTCCGCCGTTAGCCACATTACCGAAGTTATAAATTGGTCCGTTATCAATTGTTAATATGGCTGGTGATACACCTTCACCAGTAACATCACGAGTGGATGTTTGTGCCATTGCTCCATCAAAATAATTAATTTCAATTGTATCATTAAACACACCAATAGATGTTGGTAAAAAACTAACTACAACTTCACAATTTGTTCCACCAGCAATAATAGCCCCACACGTCCCACCTGTTCCTGGGTAAGAACCACCTGTGTATAAAAATGGAGCTGCCAAACCAGTGCCAGCCACAGCAGTGGCATCTGCTGCCCCCACATTCGTTAATGTGAATGTATGTAAAGTTTCTGAGGCTAAAGGTTGAATTGTATAATCATAAGGATCTGCTTCAGTAATATTAATTAAAGCTGGAGCTAAACCTGTACCACTAACTAACTCGGTTAATGTTTGCGGACCTGCACCATCATTATAAGCAATATCAAGCTGGTCATTTTGAACACCTGTGGTTGTTGGCGCAAACTCTAGGATAATATCACAAGCAGCACCACTAGCTAAGGTTGTGTTACAAGTACCACCTGTACCAGGGTAAGTACCACCTAAAAATGTAAATGGAGCTACAAGTCCTGAGTCAGACAGTCCAGTTGCAACAACTCCTCCAGTGTTAGTAATAGTAAATAATTGGGTAGTATTTCCACCAGTTGCCACACTTGGAAACACATAAGAAGGAGAGTCTGTAATAGTTAAGAATGCTGGGTTGGCTGCACGCCCTGTTACTAAGCGGGTTGCAGCTTGTATATTTACTCCGTCATTATAATCCATTTGGATACTTGAATTAAATGTGGCATTTGAAACTGGAGCAAACTCAATCACTAAATCACATGAAGCTCCCGCATTTAAAATTGAACCGCAGGTTCCAGTTGTTCCTGGATACCCACCACCTTCGTAGTTAAATGGGGTTGCTAGCGTTGTTTCAGAAACTGCAGTAGCTGGAACTGAGCCATTGTTTGTAACTGTGAATGTATGTAAAGTTACACTTCCGCTAGCTTGTAACCCATAATCATAAGGATCTGTTTCAGTGATGCTTAAGCTCGCTGGAGCAACACCCTCACCAGAAATATCTCTCGCTTCCAGCTGCGCATTAACTCCATCATTATAGTCAAAGTTAGCAGTATTAGTAAATGTAGATATAGTTACTGGATCAAAACTAATTTCCACATTACAACTGGCAGCAACAGCTAAGGTTGCAGCACAATCCCCACCAGTTCCTGGGAATGAACCACCAGTAAAACTAAATGGGCTAGTTAAGTTTGAACCCACTAATGAACTTATTGGAAAGCCACCTATATTAGTTAGTACAAATAAATGTGAATTTAAACTTCCCGTTGGTAATTGGCCATAATTATATAATGGAGCTTCACTCACATCTAATAATCCTGGAGCCACACCTGTTCCTTCAATGGGTCTAGATGATGTTTGTAAGTTTGCTCCATCATTATAATTAATTTCAACAGTATCTTGCTGTAGCCCCGTTGTTGTAGGTGAAAATTCAACAACAATATCACAGGTTGTTCCTGAAATTAGTGTGGTTGTACATGTACCAGTTGTTCCCGGGTAAACTCCACCTTCAAAAGCAAATGGAGCAGCCAACCCAACTTCTGTTATTCCTGAACTTGTAGCTACACCTGTGTTTGTTAATGTAAATGTCGCCCTTGCTAAACCACCAGTTGGAACATTTAAGTAGTCATAAGTTGGGCCATCACTTATTGTAATAACAGCCGGGTTTACACCATTACCCATAACTCCATGGTTATAGCTATTGAGTGCTGCACCATCATTATAGTTTAGTGTTAAAGAGTCACTAGCTGGACCTAATACTGTTGGACCAAAGCCCACAACAATAGTACATGAGCTCCCAGCCAAAAGACTTAGCCCACAGGTTCCACCCAAGCCTGGGTACGCACCACTTCTAAATTCAAAAGGTAAATTTAAACCTGTTCCATTAATACCTGTGGCATCAACACCGCCACTGTTATCAACAGTGAATGTAGCATATGTATTTGAAGTTAATGCTCTATCGCCAAAATCGTAAGGGTCTGTAGCTGTTATAGATAATTGAGCCGGTGGAGTTCCATTTCCTTGTACTAAACGAGTACTTGTTTGAGTAGTTACTCCATCAAAGTAATTAAGTTGTATCGTGCCATTAAAACTTCCTAAAGCCACTGGCGCAAACTCAACTACGATATTACAAACAGCAGCCACCGCAATTGTTGCTGGACAATTACCTCCTGTTCCTGGGTATGAACCACCTTTAAATGTAAATGGAGCTGGAGTTACAGTTCCGGTAGCTGCAGATACAGGTGATCCACCACTATTAGTTACAGTGAATGTATGCTCGATGTTTCCACCACTTGCAACTACACCAAAGTCATATGGATCGGTCTCAGAAATATCTAAACGACCTGGCGGCATGGACTCACCAGTTATTCCTCGGTTGACATTAACTGTTGTTGCTCCATTATAATAATCAATTTCAATATTATCACTTTTAATTCCAGTGGTTGCAGGAGCAAATGAAACGACTAGATCACAAGTGGATCCGCCAGGAATTGAGGCTGTACAAGTACCCCCAACTCCAGGATAACTACCACCAGTGAATTTAAAATCTGCCGTGAATGGAGTAAAATTTAACGGTGTGGCTTGATAGCCACCAGTGTTGGTAATAGTAAACGTGTGTGGGGTGTCTGAAAAAACAACCTGCTGACCGTAATCATATGGCTCTGCTTCAGAAATTACTAAATTAGCTGGTGACACACCCGTACCGGTTAAACCCACTCCTGTACTTTGCCCAGTCAGTCCATCAAAATAATTAACAACTAAATTATCTGAAAAACTTCCAACACTTTGCGGAGTGAAACTCACAACTATATTACAACTACTTAATCCTAATAAAATCGTTGAGCAAGTTCCTCCAGCCCCTGGGTAACCACCACCTGTAAAAGCAAAATTAGCTGTGGCAATTATTGCAGCAATGCTTTCAGCTTGTGAGCCACCGCTGTTGGTTAGTGTAAAGGTGTGATCCACTACCCCGCCTGCTGGGATAGTGCCAAAGTCATAACTAGGAATATCAGATAACATTAAGCTTGCTGGCGTAGACCCAATACCAGCTAACTTTAAAACTTTAGTGCCATCTGTATTACCAGGGGCATCTTCCACATAGGTCATTACAATTTGATCAAGTGTTGTGTTAAATGTAGTTGGAGTAAACAAAAGAACTAACTTACAAAAGCCTCCAACAGCAAGTGTGCTGTTACAATCACCACCAATTCCTGGGAACACCCCACCTTTATAGCTAAAAGGTGCTGCCGGAGATGAATAAACAACATTTTTAATTGCTCTTGAGCCAGAGTTAACCACAAAAATTTCTTGTTCAAAAATTCCACCCACTGGGCGCGTACCATAATCCATTGTTGTAATTATGTTTGAAGTGTCACTGGTTAAGGAGAAGTCAATACTCGCTTCCCCGACAGGGCCATAAATATCTGCATTACAACCGATTAACACACTTAAGCTAATGAATAATAAAAACCTAAAGCTTTGCGCTTTAAACTTCAGGAAGATCGAATGATCAAAAACCTTTAAAAATTTCATGTGATAAGCTTATTCTGCCAAAGAGTAAGACTATACCCTATGCCTATCCTTGCTTACCTAGATTATAGGCTATCAATAATGTAAAAAATGTACTTTTTAATAGGAATTATTTTCCGGATTTTTTATAAATAAACCACCTAAGAACTAGTCTAGAAACATAAATTATTTACTACTAATTACCAGGTTTTTACAAAAAGAAAAAAAAGAGCCCATCCAAAATATGAGCTCTATTTTTTATTTTAACAATTTTTTTTAATCAATACTTGAAGTGATGTAATCCACAGAAACATTCATTTTTCCTCTTCGACCAAGTAATTTTCTAGATTTTGCCCAAACCGTTACAGAAGTAGCACGCTTGAATGGCCTTTTTACTTCTACAACTACTGCCCTTGAATTTTTTGAAACTTTAGTATGAACATTCGGTACATTCTCAGATGTTCCATCTGAAAAATAAACTGTTACCCCAGTCAATGTAATACTTTCCCTACTGGCTGTAACAGCAACAGTATCCACCTGACCATTTACTCTAAAGTTTTTTGAACTACCAACTACTTTATCAGCTTTACTACTGCCAAGGAAAACTCTTTTAACTTCATAGGACACTGGGATGGAGACTTCAACAACAACTTGAGAGACTTTAATATCTAAGTCAGTATTTAAAACCCAAGCTCTTTTGCTACCATTATTGTAGTTATTTAAAACAATCTTCTTTGTTTGAGGAACATACTCCGTACAAACACGCTCAGGTCGTGTCACTTCTTTTTTAGTCCCATCACGACGAGTGATAATTTTTGTTACATCTTCAATTTTACAAACTGGAGCACGCCAGTACACTGAATCATGGTCTTCAACTTCTCCACCAACAGAAAGGTCTAATTCATTTTCTGGACCAACTGCTTTTGCCCAAACAGTCACCTTATCTAACTCAGCACTTTTTGGCAGTTTATCAAATAGTTTTCTTAATATTGTGCGCTTAAGGTTCATACTACCTCTACGCTTAAGTTGAATGAGATC
>CALLBC010000214.1 GCA_938001965.1 uncultured Bdellovibrionales bacterium
CTTTAAGATTTAAAGTTCCATTTTTGGGCATCCTGGTACTATCTGTAGCATTAATTCTAGTTACTATATTAGAACTTAAGCTACTCGCCTGAGCAAAATCATCAATTGCAAAACCGTTTCGTGTTTCTCCATTTCCATGACACCTATAACAGCTATTTTTAAATACTGCATACTCACCAGTGCCAGTTAAGTCTGCATAAGTGACTCTCTTAGTAATTACTGGCTTACCATCATCCACATCAATTGTGTTTGGCTCTTCAGGAATAAACTCGTCATTAATTCCATCTGTATTATCAATAATATTGATGAATGAAACATTTAACTGCTCAATACTTTCAGACTCATCGGCATATATATATGTAAAACTACGATCACTATCATTAATAATCACGGAGTCTGGAACCTTACCACCCACTGCCTTTTGCTTATCAATTATAACAATAAGTTGTGACCAAACTTCAAAGTCCTCTAACGGAACATTTTCAGATTGTAAAACAATACCTTCAATGTAAATTCTATCTTGGCTACCAGTGAACTCAATCCTTGGACGTCTAAATAACAAACCAATTGGATCTTCTGGCAACATATCACCCTCACCATAATAATTTTGTACATCGACTTTAAAATTCGCTTCAAAAGTATGGTCTACATTTGTGGGGAACTCATTTGAACCTAAATCCCAACTTAATGTGGACCACTCATCAGACACCTGAAGCTCGCTATCTCCCGATAGTAAATCAAACTGGCTTTTCGCAGAAGCATTCTCGTTTGCTAAGCATTCTTCATAGGACACTTTCGTTGATCTCCAAAGGCTGTTTAAGTTATTTATTTGGGGCTGCAACTTACTACCAGTGTAGTTTTTTGCATGGCTATCATCCACTGCATTTTCAGCAATACGCTCATAACCAAAGCTTTTAAATGTTGCAAAAGCAACACTTTGGTTTTCATTAGCAAACAAACCCTGCCCTGGCCCTTTATGGTGACACTTTTTACAATTAGTCCTCAAGAATGAATAAATACCACTATCAAAAGCCTTTGATAAAACTGGATCACATCGAGTATCAACTAAACTAGATAAAACTGAGCCATCATGATTTCCAGTGGCAGAAAACCCTCCGCCACAATTGGTATAAAAGAATAGAACCGCTATACCAGAAAATAATGATGTTAATATTGAACTCATTTTCATTAATTATTTACCCTTTATGAAATGCTAAAACATGATCTAATTCACTGGCTTCAAAAGGAGGTCGCGGTAGCTTATCTAATAAATCCATACGACCAATTAAAGAACAGTAGTTAGCAAACACACCAAGTGCAGCTCGCTCAGGATGCTTACCTAGAATATAACTTTCATCGACTGACTGTGATTCAAGCATACTACCAAGTTGATTTTTTGAAGTGGTAGGTCTTTTTGTAGGGTTATAGGAAATCATATAAACACTACTTGCACGACCAAAATCAGTTGTCCAAGGCGCATCAGTAGCGGCCGAACTTGGAGTTCCTGTGGCTCCATCAGAACTCACCATAATAAAAATTGGCTTTTTTAAGTAATCCGCTGTAGCAATTAAACTCCCGATTAACCTTCCAGCATCCATATCCCTATCATCACCGGTTTTTCTAGTTCCGTTGTGATAGTCATATCCACCGAGCGCAATATGAGTTGGACCACTATTTTCTAGCAAAGTATTATAAGCCATTCCGCCATACAACTGAAACTTACCCCTGGTTGAAACTTGTGTAATTGATGAGTCCGTCCAAATACTATTAAATTTTGAGCGATGCTCATGTCCACTTGCAAATGGGTTCACATCTCCACCACCGGTTTTTAATAGATCCTGATTTTTTATACCAGCACATTCAAACACTTTTTTAATATTAGCACTTGAAGGCGCTCTAGATATTTTTTTAAGTTGTGACGAGTTCAACCTCGAAATTAGTTTTCCAATTTGAAATTTTTCATTTTTACTCATATTTTTCATGCTGCCTGACAATGTTAAAACATTTTGCATATCAGCCACTGATTTTACTAATAATGGAGTTGTTGGAGTAACCATTGCTGGTTGAAAGGGCATACTACTGCCTGCAAGGCTATTAATTTGAGGAAGGTAACTTCCGCGATACCCTGTGTGAAGCAACAGGCCTGTCGGGTCAAATTTATTTTTATCTGAGTCATCAAAAGAACTTACACAAATTCCAACAAAAGAAGTCTTAGCCTCAGCAGCTCCCATTTTTGCCTTCATTCCTGTTAGCATTTTACTTATACCACCACCAGCGAAAGTAGCTCCTCCAAATGCTTTTTCAATGGCAATATCTCCTCGCCCTAATCCCATACGGGAGCGATCACTAATTGGAGCGCCATCTTTTCCCATAGGTAAAAAGTTTGATGACATCGCCGCTCCACCAGATAAGTGAATTGAGAAAAATGGAATCATACCTTCAGCCGGTTTAGATGCAGGACAGTCTGCTGCCGTTAGAGCATACAATAAAGAAGGAGATGCCATAGTGGCCATAAAGGCTCCTCCAGTTAAAGATAATATCTCTCTACGAGTGACAGGTTTTTTATGACCACACTGTGCCCAAAATGGAATTTTTTTCTTGTTGTTTTTTCCCATTTAACTTTACCCCTTAGTAAGTGATCGCATCTAATGTTGATAGCATGGATGTACACAAATATAATGTTAGTCTTTCAGCACGTGTTTGTTCATTTAAACTTGCCACTTCTCTTACGTTTTCAAATTCACTGATTCCATCTTTAATTATTTGTAATTCTTCTTCAGTTTCATTTCTACTCCAAAATGACCTTGCAAAAGATCTAATCGTTTCTTCTATCTCTTGATTAGTAATATCTTTTGCGTTAACAGGTAAACCATACCTGATTAAGCGTTTATTTTTTTCTGATTTTTCTTGGGCAATGAGTTGCCTACAGGTGTCCCCGGCAATATTGGTGTAAGTCATTCCTCGCGGAGAATTAAATTTAACAACATCTGATTTTTCAGACAAAATTGGACTGAGCTTAACATTAGTTGCCTTCAAGGCACTATCTGCTTCTGTTAAACCAGCAGCTGTGACCATGCTAGAAAGTATTTGTTTTTTAGATAACATCTGAAAAGGAACTCTTTGCCCTTCGCCTGACAGATCACTACTGTCCAGGAGTGATGAACTAAAATCACTATCTTGCATCGAGTGAAACTCTCCACAATTTTGCATAGACACCAAAATCAAACTCAAAGATAAAATTGATAAAAACTTTAATTTAAAACTCATTAGTTACCTCCAATACAAAGAGGGCTAATAGAAGCATTAACAAAAAGGTCTTTTAAGTTGTAGCCAGAGCTTTCAAATTCATTTACATAAACACCAAGCTTAGACAAAATATTTTCATCCACGTTAACAGGGCAAACGGCCTCAAACACTCGCTTAACCATACACTTACTAAAACGCTCACTTTCAGATATCATTTTTCCAAATTGCCCCATGCCAAAGCCCTTACTAACTTCTGATCTCCAGCCTAGCAATATTTTATTAGGACCGCGGTTTGCGAAATTATAAAAAGAATCATCCCTGGTTACATAACCATTTGGGAAAGCAAACTCATTATGGTTTACCTTATAAGAGATACTATTGACTGGCTTAATTTTAGGGTGATCAAAGTTTGTTGAGCCCACTCTTACCCGGTTAACCTTATAAAGGTCTCCATGTCTAAGATAAGAAAATCTGCCAAAAGTTCCAAAATCAACCTTTGCAAACGCGCCTCTAAAACCATCCATTACTGTATGACAACCTTTACAGCTTGTTTGGTATTTTTTATGACTTCCACCAGGAAACCTATCAATATCTCTACCAACTCTCAGATCAGAGGATTCAGTATCAGCCACTTCGCTCAAATTTAAACACATAAACTGCTTAAAAGTATACTCTACTGGCCTTCTATTTGTGCCTGCAGAAGCATGGGCTCCTAAAAATGCTCTCGATGTTAACACACCAGCTGGATCTGGATGGTCAACTGCAGTCCCTGTAGATCCAGTAATTTTTTGACCATCAACTCTCACTAAAGCCTTTTTTAAATCATAGCCACCTTTATCCAACTCCTCATAATGTACATTTGATTGTAGCATATGCGTTTTTACATCAGAGGGAACTCCCACCAAACCATTAGCACGATAATAAAAGTTGCCAGTTAATAGCTGTTTTGCATTTACCTGATCTCTAACAACACCAATCATTGTGGCCGCAAAATCGTTTAAAGGGGTATCAACAGTCTCTTCACGATTTGACATTTTTAAACCCATGTCCTTAACAGTGTTATTATAAAAGTCTGGGAGCTCTACACCAATTCTGGCTGCCTTTTGATAGTCGCCCCTGCTAATATGCACAGCTGCCTGTTTTACAATGGCTGCATCCACTGGTATTTTCTTTTTTGTAATTAAACTTAATAGTCTCACTGCTACTTTTTCAGATTGTGTGGGCTCACCCGTTAAATCGGGCGTTACTTTAATCTTTGTTGTGTCTGTATACTCACCACCTAAAGCTTCCTCTCTTGGTGTATGACGACAGTAAAATGCTACCTGTTGAATAGACCCAACATAGCCACCAGCATTTTCTTGAATGTAACTCTTCAAAGGACCATCAGTAGTTATGGTATCTAGCTTACTAATAAGATTCGCCGCTCCAGAACCGCTCTTAAGTGCATAAGTTCCTATTAGTACTCTTGATCCCGCATAGTTATTAATTTTAGTGATTACTCCGCCACCATTATCATTGGGGTTAACACTCTCCCAACCCTCTTTTCCGGCTTCAGAATGTAATAAGAAGTACTTATCTGACTTCTGCCCTGCTTTCACAGAAATAATGGCTTCATTTTGCTCTACACCAAAGGACAGGTCATTCTCTCTAAAAATTGCTCTAGTTGCATTTACATATGAGTATAAATTATCTCTGTTAAAAAACTGTGTAACAGCAAAGCTTCCAGTTCCTGAGCTTGGATTTTGCAACCTAAAAATATTAGCCTGCACATTTGAGTAATTAACTTTTTTTGGTTTAAAAAATATTTGAAGTGTTGCTTCTTTATCATTTGTACATAAGCTGTTAAACGGAACATCTCCTTGTGACTCGAGATAAACAGCCTCTTCAAAATTTCTTTTGGCAATATCTTTTTTAAGCTGGATAGTTACAGTTTTATTTTGGTATGTAGACCCAATATTAGCTGTGACAAAACGACGATCAACATTATTTAAAAC
>CALLBC010000215.1 GCA_938001965.1 uncultured Bdellovibrionales bacterium
TAATTTCGAGCTCGTTGGTCTAGATATTGTAATGTTTAGTTATGTTGTTTGAAGGTGAATATACGGGGAGTATCAGATGTTACTAAAGTTTGCTAAAAAATTATTTTTTCTATTTATTCCATTAGGGTTAATTGCCTTAACATTTACGAACTGTGACTCAAGTGGTGCATTAAAGTTAGTTGGACCAGAGGTAGAGATTGATCTGGATGGTAATGTTCAGTACAAGGCCATAGATCCTAATTTTGCTGATGCTTGTATTGAGATTCGATTGCCAATTAATATTAAACCAACTGATATAAGAGAGGAATTAGTTAACTATATTCTTGCTCAAACCAATGGCTTATCTAGTTTTGCACTCAGTGACGAGGTGTTTGATATAAATAAGCTTGAAGTAAGCTATGGATCATGCACCACTGAAAATGTGGATACTATGCCGGCAAGCTGCTCAGGAAAAAGAATTAATGAAATACCTGTGGGGCATGATTTTAAGTTGTTAACTTATAATGGACAAGTGGACCAAACATTTTTTGGAACTAATATTGTTGATGGAATTTGTAGTTCTCTATAGTGCTTCCTAGGCATAAGGCTTGCTCGTCAAAAATAATCAAGTCTTTTTGCAGTTAATATTATGTACCATTAATACCTTTATCCAGTAAAAAACTCTATATATAACTAATATTATTAAATACAGGTGCCGATATGTTAACTGTATGAAGAATAATAATATTTTCCACATTTGTACTGTTTTAATCGCTTTAGTTTTAGTTCTATGTGTGAACTCTTTATTTGTTAATCATTATTCAAAAGCAAAAATTTTAGAAAAGCAAGTTTCAGCGTTAGCTCTTGAAAACTCTAGGTTTGAACTAGAAATGGAGCTGCAAGAGATTGAAATGGTAGAGTTTCGTCAAGAAGTGGCTAAAGCCTTACCAAAGATGAAGAACACAGTGAGTGATTACGGAGGAAGGCAATTAGCCAGTGTGTTGGGTGGCTCTTTGAATCCACAGCTTGACGAAGGTTTTTCTAAAATACTTTTAAAAAATGCCAAGGCTGATTTTGCCGGTAAAAAATACTCTCAAGCGAAAGTAAAACTTAAAAAATATATTGAAAAATATCCTCACTCTACATTTTTACCAGAAAGTTATTTAATGCTTTTGGAAATGGAGTTTAAAGAAAAAGACTACGAAAAAGCCATTGAGTATATTAACCACTTAGTGTCAGCTTATCCCTCTAATGAAATTACAGCTCATAGTTTATTTATACTTGGTGAGATCATGCAGAGGCAGGAGCGACTGGAAGACGCCAGTGATTTATATAGAACTATTATTGACGCTTTCCCAGTTTATCAAATTACAAAACGAGCTAAAAAAGAACTTAAAGCGCTGGGGCTATAGCTTATGTTAAGGTTAAGGTTATGGTTTAAAGTTATTTTAGTGATCCTGAGTTTTACTTTAGAAATTCAGGTTCACGCCAAGGTTATTAAAAGTCCTGAGGCTTGCGCCGGTGAGATTGAACCTTGTGTAATAAAAAACATTTCAAAAGTAACGCAAAATTATAACTTTGACTTAATTAAAATTAGAATTGGCAGTGGTTCAATTATGCGATTGGATTCAAATAAAATTAAATTTTTAAAAGGTGATTTTATTGTTAGTTGTACAGCCACCTGTTTACTAAGTTCAATGTACATTGATAATATTCAGATTAGTGAAGGGTCAGCATTAATTAGTGCTTCCGTTAATAAGGATAAAATCATTGGCCTGTCAGGGACTGTGGCTCAATCAATATGGGGGCAGGGGAGTTTTCCGTTGTTACCAGGAATGTACCAAGAGGTCGAAAAGGCAGGAATTAAGGGGCATAAAGCGGAGCTCCCGCAGGTTATGGTTGAGGAAGACCTAATTGCCCATTTATCAGGGTTAGCAAAAGCTCCTATTAATTTATTAGCATTTATAAACTCACAAAAAGAAAATACGATTAATTACTTATCAGAGCAGTTTAAAACTAGTATGACTCGTAAAATTGCATCTGATGAAAAAAGCCGTTATTTAAGTCGCAAAAGAAGAAAAAAGTATGATGATGAAAGTGCTCGCTTAAGAAGACTGTTTCGCAAGAAAAACAGCGCATTTAATTAAATCTAATCACAAGACCCTGGTCCTGTAAAAAATCTCGACTAAAAACCAAATTTAAAAGTAAGTATTAACCTGGTTAAGGGTAATACCGATGTATTGATAAGAGACAAATTTGTTCCAAGGAGGGAAAGGTAAATGTCTTCAAGCGGTGCTATTGATCGTCAAAATGCGGAGAACTTACGTAAAGAGCGTAAGGCTGCAGAACAGCGTGAACAGCAAATCAAAGAACAAAACGATGCTCGTATGAAGAGGCTTCAAGAGAAGCACGCTATGCAGCTACGTGAGATTGAAGAGCGCTATGAAGGTAACCTTGAAACCTACAGAAACAAAAATGCAGAAATGTACTCAGCACAAGATGCAAAACACAAACGTGAAATTGAAGAATTAAAAGATTCTTATAGGCTTAATAAAAGAAAGGCTGATTACGAGTATGATAGAAAATTACACCGCATAGAAGATATTAATAAGACCAATGTTGAATATAATAATAAGATTCAAGGTGAAAAATTAAATTATTTAAGTGAAAAGTATAACCGTAACATTAAGCGAAATGAAGAAGGCTTTACTAATGTTATTGATCGCAATAGAGAAGGTTATAAAGAGTCTATGGCTACGCAAAAGCGTGATCAGGCAGAGGCCCATCAAAAAAACAAAGAAAGAATTGCTGATGCCCATAGAGACCAAATGAAAGATCAGCAGTCTAAATTTAATCGTAGTAGAAACCATTATAAAGATGAGAAAGATGCAATTGTTTCTAATTCTAATAGACGATTAAAGCAGGTGACTGATGGTCATGTTAGGTATGTGGATGACTTAAAGGCTAGAAACATTGATCAGCAAGACTATATGCGAGATCAGTTTAGAGACGGTTTAGATAAACAGCGTGAAGACTATAATGAAGAATTAGGAAGAGCGAGAGATAGAATTTTTTCTGGCGTGAGAGCTAGGCAAGAAAATGAAGTTGAATACTTGCAAGGCAAAGTAGAGACCTTACACCGAGCCAATGCGCGAGATAAAATTAAAGCGGAAAGGTCAGCTGATCGCCAAGTGGCAAATATTAGAAAGCAACATGACAAAGTGGCAAAGCATTACCATGAGTCACAGCAAAGATTTGTAAATGATGTTCGCGAGGAAAATGCTCGTAATATGGCTAAGGATCACGCTTATTACTCAGATCGTATTACAAAAGCTGAGATGAACTATAAAGACAAGCTAGGTATGACTGAAAACGTATTGCAAGAGCACTATAAAGAAGAGATGGCTCGATTAGAAAGAGCTAAAAATAATGATAATGCCAGAGCAAATTTAAGAGTTAAGTTAACTGAACAAACTAAAAACCGTGAACTCAAAAGACTAGCTGATCAGCAAAGAGAGCAAATAAGAATTCTTAAAGAGTCAAATAACAATGACAGAAATAGATTGGCTGAGCAAATTAGAGATGAAAAGCGTTTTGAATTAAATAAGCTGCACGATATGTTGAGTAGCAGTGCTCATGAAAGCGAATCTAAGATGATGGACTTAAGAGCTGAGTACCAAGAGCGTTTAGATGATATGGCCAATCAAAAAGACCGTGAAAGAAGAATTATGGCAGAAACGGCCAGTCGA
>CALLBC010000216.1 GCA_938001965.1 uncultured Bdellovibrionales bacterium
GCATGGCCTGTTACTTTCACAGTACGCCATTCCTTTAGTAACTTTCCATTTTCATCAATCACAAATGTACTGCGATCAATACCACGAACTTGTTTACCATACATATTTTTTAAACGGATAGCTCCAAAGATTGCACAAAGCTCTTCTTTTTCATCACATATTAAATCTACTTTATAATTTTGCTTTTCTTTAAATCTTTCGTGAGACTTCATTGAATCTCTTGAAACACCATAAACAATTGTATTTTTTGACTCAAAATCATTTTTTAAACGTGTAAAATCATGGGCCTCAATTGTACAGCCCGGAGTGGCGTCTTTAGGATAAAAGAATATCACTGTTTTTTTACCTTTTAGACCGCTTAAACTTACTGTTTGATCTCCTGTGGCTGGCAATCTAAACTCAGGTACCTCTGCCCCAACAGATACTTTTGCTTTATATACTTTTAAGTTAACTGGCTTAGTCGGTTTTTTCTTAGCCGCTTTTTTCTTGGTTACTTTTTTCTTAACTACTTTCTTTTTAGCTTTTTTCTTAGTGGCTTTCTTTTTAGTAGTCTTTTTCTTAGCCTTTCTTTTAGTCGCTTTTTTCTTTGCTACCTTCTTTTTTGCCTTCTTCTTTGTGGCCTTTTTCTTTTTAGCTTTTTTCTTCGCTAACTTTTTCTTGTTTTTTTTCTTAGCTTTTTTCTTTGTGGCTTTCTTTTTTGTAGCCTTTTTCTTAGCTTTTCTTTTAGTTGCTTTTTTCTTTGCTACCTTCTTTTTTACTTTCTTCTTTGTGGCCTTTTTTCTTGCCACTTTTTTCTTAGCTTTTTTCTTAGCCATGGGAAGTCTCCTTAAGTTAGTTAATATGAACAAAAGCTTAGTACAATTTCCTTTAGAATTGAGCAAACTATTAATTAGCATGACTTATGGAGACAAAAGTAATTTTTGTAGCCCAAATTAGCAATTTAAGGATATTATAAGTAACTACACCAAGGAAATTAAATGTCATTCAAAGAAATTCAAACTCCATTTACAAAAACTATGGGTATTAAATACCCAATTATTGCAGCACCCATGTTTTTGGTCTCCAATGAAGATATGGTCGTGGCTGTTAGTGAATATGGGGGGCTCGGGACCGTCCCCTCTTTGAACTACCGCCCTCCTGAGAACTTTAAAAAAGCCATTGAAAATATTAAATCCCGAACTAAAAAACCCATTGGCGTTAATTTAATTGTTAATAAAAGTAATACTCGCTACCCAACTGACCTAAAAGCAAGCCTAGATTTAGGCGTGGACTGTTTTATTACTTCTTTAGGTAATCCCAAACATACTATTACGGAGGCCCATAAAAACGGCGCAAAAGTATTTTGCGATGTGACTAACTTAGAGCATGCACTCAAAGTTCAAGATTTGGGGGCGGATGCAGTGATTGCTGTGTGCAGTGGAGCTGGCGGGCATGCAGGCCCCCTATCCCCATTTTCACTACTACCTTGGCTATCTGAAAAGTTAGATATTCCTGTGATTGCAGCTGGGGGCATTGCTGATGGCTCAACCTTGGCTGCAAGTTTAGCCCTTGGAGCTCAAGCCGTGAGTGTTGGCACTCGCTTTATTGCCTGCAATGAAGCCGGCGTAACTGAAGACTACAAAAAAGCGGTGGTGGACTCCTCCCCTGAAGATATTGTTATGACTGAAAAGGTGTCTGGTACTCCAGCTGCAGTGATCAACACTGAGTTTGTACAAAAGCAGGGGCTCAAACTAAATTGGCTTGTAAAAACATTAAAAAATAACCCTTATACCAAAAAATATGTGGTTCCCCTTATCCATTTAGCTGGCATGAAATCCCTAGAGAAGTCGGCCACAAAGCTCAGTTGGAAAAATGTATGGAGTGCCGGTCAAAGTGTTGGCTTAGTGAAACAGCAACTTTCTTGTGATGAGATAATGACAAAAATGATCTCAGAGTACTACCAATGCGTAAAGGGCCTGCCTCGTGAAAATTGATATTTTTAAAAAAATAAAAAAAATCCCAAATGAAACAATGAAGCTAAAACTTCTAGATAAAATATTAAACTTTGCCATCCCATTTAATAGAGGGCTTGGCTTCCAAGTAAAGGCACTAACGCCTAAAAAAGTGGTAGTTATATCCCCTAATAAAAAGGCAAGACAAAACCATATCAAAGGTGCGCATGCCTGTGCCCTAGCCGTGCTTGGTGAGTATCCGGCGGGCTTACTGCTGGCCCAAAATTTTTCCCCTGAAAAGTATCGCCTTATTCTTGGCGAACTCAGTATGCAATATGAAAAGCAAGGCTATGGCCTGTTAACATCGACTAGCCAAAACAGTAAAGCCAACCCAAAAAAGATCAAAGATGAAGCTTGGTTTGATATGACCTCTAAAATCACTAATGCCAAAGGGGAACTCATCGCTACATGCCATACCAAATGGCAGCTTAAGTCTTGGGATTTAGTGGAAAAGCAAAAAAACTAATGACTGCGTAACAAAAGACCTTTAGTGTGAAAAATTATTAATAAGAACCACCCTTTTGTAAGCCAGAGCTTACTTTGGGCTAATAAGGAACGACCCTATGCAGTCTATTCGTAATATTGCTATTATTGCTCACGTTGATCACGGTAAAACTACACTCGTGGACCACTTACTAAAACAAAGCGGACTCTTCCGTGAAAATGAAGAAGTGGAAGACCGCATGATGGACTCTATGGATCTTGAAAAAGAGCGTGGAATCACAATCGCAGCTAAAAATGCCTCTTTTGTGTACAAAGATATTAAGGTTAATATTGTTGATACTCCAGGCCATAGTGATTTTGGCGGTGAGGTAGAACGTATTTTAGGAATGGTTGATGGAGCTATTTTATTAGTGGATGCCTCTGAAGGCCCACTCCCACAAACTCGTTTCGTACTAAACAAAGCCCTTAAAAAAGACATTAAAGTTATTTGCTGTATCAATAAAATTGACCGCCCAGACAGTCGTATTAATGAAGTTTTAGATGAAGTCTTTGACCTATTTATTGATTTAGATGCCACTGAAGAGCAGGCTGACTTTGAAACTATATATGCCATTGCCAAAGACGGAGTGGCCGTTTTAGACCCCGCTGATAAAGATAAGGGTGAGAACTTACAAATTCTTTTAGACTGGATCGTAGAGAAATTCCCAGCTCCAAAAGTGGATATTGAAGCTCCCCTTCAAATGATGGTTACAAATATTGATTATAGTAACTTCGTAGGCCGCCTAGCCATTGGCAGAATACAACAAGGTTCAATAAAAGTGGGTGATCAAATCATGGTGGCTCAAGCAGAAGGCAACAAAAATGTTAAAGTCACTGCCCTTTATAGTTTTAAAGGTAATCAGCAAGTAGCCGTTGATGAGCTATTTGCCGGTGACATTGCTGTTGTGGCAGGTTTTGAAGAAATCTCTATTGGTGACACTCTGACAGACCCAAATAACCCACAAATTATGGAACGCTTACGAGTGGATGAACCAACCGTGGGTGTTATGATCTCTGTAAATGACTCCCCTTACGCTGGACTTGAAGGTAAGCAAATCACCAGTCGTAAAATCCGTGAGCGTCTAGATAAAGAACTACTATATAATGTGGCCATTCGTGTTGAGGACACTGACAAAACAGATACCTGGAAGTTACTGGGCCGAGGAGAACTTCAAATCGCAGTACTTCTTGAGCAAATGCGACGTGAAGGCTTTGAAGTTTTAGTGAGTAAGCCACAAGTTATATTCAAAGAAGAAAATGGCAAAAAAATGGAGCCCATAGAAAATGCCGTAATTGATGTTGAAGACTCTTATGTGGGGGCCGTAACTGAAAAACTCGGTAAGCGTAAAGGGATTATGACTAGTATGGATTCAAAAGGCTCTGGACGTACTCGTTTAGAGTTTAAAATTCCAGCTCGTGGACTAATTGGTTACAGAAATGAATTTTTAACGGACACTCGTGGTACTGGGCTTTTAAACACTCAGTATAGTGGTTACGAAGAATTCCGTGGACCAATATCAGGCAGAAATACTGGGTCAATTATTGCTGATCGTAAAGGAAAGGCTACTGGCTATGCACTCGATACCTTAGGTGATCGTGGTCGTTTATTTATTAAACCTGGAGTTGAGGTTTATGAAGGCATGGTTGTTGGTGAAGCCAATAAGGGTATTGATTTAAATGTAAATGTTTGTAAAGAGAAAAAGTTATCCAATGTGCGAGCTTCTGGAACGGATGATGCCATTAAGCTTGCTCCGGTTAAACCATTAACTATTGAACAAGCCCTGGAGTGGATCTCTGATTCAGAGCTAGTTGAAATCACACCAGTGAATGTAAGAGTTCGCTGCCGAATAATGGATGCCAACAAAAGAAAGCAAATCAAAAAGAAAATGGAATCCTAGAGTAGATTAAGTTCCACACAAAAAAAGCCTTAACAGATCAGATTGTTAAGGCTTTTTTTTATTAATTAAATTTTTCAAGCATTAATAAGCAATTAAAGCCTTAGTTGGGCAATTTTCATCTTCCCACTCTTGGTATACACTACCGCAATAGTTATTCCCAATACTTCCAACAGGCCCTATACTTGGCATACAGTTGATTGTGCGTCTACACTGAAAACCATATGGGTTATCGTTTTGCTCAAGCTTTGATAACTCTAGCACTGTTAATGCAGTTTCTTTGTCACTTAAGCAATTGCTTTCAGCGTAAGAACTTTTAACATAAGTTTTAGCTTGGTGACCATTAACTGTCATTTTATATCCACCCATGCAACCATAAGTAAGGGCTTTACAAGTTGGGCCAGTTTTTACAACCTCAACACACTCTATAACAACATCGTCAGCTCCACTTCTTGCAAAAGCAAAAGTAGACGCAACTGATAATAATAATACTAATAATAACTTCATATTTTCTCCTTAATTTAACTTTACAAATTTAAGCCATTTATAGAAGGAGATTTTGATTGATTAAATAAAGAAGAAAAAAATTAAATTTTTTATTAAACTAGCATGTAATTGTTTACTGGTGACAACATGCCAAGAGCATTAATTAGCTTTCAGCTCTACCACTCATTAAATAACTCCCCAAACTCTATCTGACAACTAGAACCAAAATTATATTGTTAAGCGTAAGTACTTAAATAAATCATAAGATATAGTTTGAGCAATTTTAGCAAATTAGTCGGAAATACTTACCAATCTCGATTAAAGTCTGCAACTGTCTACCTGTTAATTTGGCAAAAACTCCCCTCACAGGGCACGCCTTTTGTTCTATTTTGAGACAAGATTTTGTTTAATATTGCTTGTGAAGTGTATTCCTATATAATTTAAGTAGGTTGCTGTGGCTGACCATTATTCTTTGCAAAGAACCAGGGGCTATTATGAAATTAAAATTTAGTCGAGCATTAGCACTGCTTTCTGCCACTACCTTATTGTTTCTATATGTAAATTGTGCACCAACCTTTGTTTCAAATTCCGAATCAAATTATACAAATTCTTTCACAGAAGGACCTAGGCCAGGGTCTGCACCTGAATTTGGCCCTGGACTTAAAACATTCCCAAGTAAGGTCTCTCGTCTTCTCACTCCAAGGGAATACAATAATATGATCAATTCCACTTTCGACCTTGATTCCAATCCGAGCTTAGATATTCTCCCTGTAGATACCATAGAAATTTTTAACTTTAGAGAACAAGGTGCTCACGAAGCCTCAGCACCGACCTTCGATAGTTTTCAGAGTTCTGCGCTTGAGGTTGTGGACTTTATTATTTCTCAGACTGAGGAGTTGAACCAAAGCTTAAGCTGTAACACTAAAAATCGAGCTTGCTTAGATCGCTACTTTTCAAAAGTAGGCTCTCAACTCTTCCGTAGACAACTAACAGAAGAAGAGAAGTCTCCCGTACTGAACCTTGCCATGTCTCATATTAGCGAAACAAGCGACTTCTATACTGGAGTGAAGACTGTTTTAGTCTATTCTCTCATGCACCCCTCATTCCTATATGTTTGGGAGATAGGAGATACAGCTAGTGAGAAGGCTTTTCGTTTATCTAACCACGAACTTCTTGCGCGAATTAGCTTCTTTATAATCGGAACTGGTCCGAGCCAATCTATGATTAACAGTATTCCTTCAGAACCCTATACCGATGCTCAATTGTCTGAGATCGTTGACACTTTTTTTGAAGATGAACGTGCTCGAGACACTACTGATGCTTTTCATGGAATGTGGTTCGGTTATCAAGCTGTTGGAGAAACTGGTCGGGAGAAAATGCTACGCACGGAAACAAAAGCACTTCTAAACCGAGTTATTTTTAATAAAGACGAGCCTTGGGTTGAAGTATTATTGAAGAACCAAACTTATATAAATAAGAGCCTTGCTGATGACTATAAAATTCCTCATGATGGATCAAGCGGGTTTAATTGGGTCGACTATGTAAACCCCATGCGCAAAGGACTTTTTGCTCACGCTACATTTTTATCTGGAGGATTGCAGGGAGAGACAAACCTGACCCAACGAGGTTATCATATTCGAAAGGCACTTTTCTGTGGAGAAATTGATACTCCGCCGGCTAATGTTGTTGTAGATGATGGTTTCTCAACGGATGACCCTAATGATTGTAAAATTGATGTTATCAAAAAAACAGCTCTCAACCCTTCAGGAAGCTGCTATCGATGTCACCGGAAAATGGACACTATCGCCTTAGGTTTGGAAAATTTTGACAACTTAGGTGCCTACCGTGCTCATGAAACGGGTCGCCCCGAGTGCCGGATTGAAGAAGATGGAACACTAGACAGAGTGGGAACTTTTCGCGGCCCAGCTGGTCTGGCAGAACTTGCCGTAAAAAGTGGTGAAGTAGAGAACTGCTTGATTCGAAGAGTTTTAGAGTTTGGATTTAAAAGGCGAATATTTAATAGGGAAGTTAGGAATTTTTCATCTATTTTTAATACGCTTGAAGACGAATTTGGAAAACATCAATCTTACAAAAAACTGGTGAAGTCTATTGCTTTGTCGCCAGCATTTCGTTTAAAAATACCAGAAGCAGAAAAGGAGTAAGTTATGAAACGACGACATTTTATTAAGGGAATCGGATCAGCTCTTATTTACCTTCCCATTTGCGACTTTATGCTAAATTCAAATGGCACGGCCTTCGCACAATCAGGTGGTGCTCTACCAACGCGAGTAGTGCTTATGCAAAACGGTGTTTCGCTTGTAAGCAATTTCTCTGATAAAACTGGTCCCAGGCCAGCCCTTTATAAGACTCACGTGCCGAATCGGTTCGGAGCCAATTACGATGTTAAAGCACCTCTGGCACCAATGAATCGCTATGCTGGTCTACAAGACTATGTCTCTGTAGTTTCCAATTTAAAAATTCCTCATGGCAACAAGGCACATACATTTGGGGGAATGCGTGGAGGTACCCAAGGAGAATTTCATGCCGACGCCAATAGAGCCCAACTTCTAGGAGGGCTTGGAAAAGGGGTAACCAGTGGTGATCGCCTCCTCCAACAAGAACTTGACCCTAAGCAGGCCCTTATTCATATGAACTATAACGTTCAAGCTGGTAATTACAATGCTTCGGATGATAATTCTCGAGGTTGGAGTCAGTGGAATAAAGGAGAAGGGATTCCAGCACTTCGTAGCCCGAAAGCCATGTTTGCCCAACTTTTTAGTGGTGGTGTACCAAGTAACTCCAATGATATCGCTAAACAAAAATTAGCGCTGAGTCGACAAAAGAGTATACTGGATCTTTTAGACCGATCTGATATCCGAAAGGTTGCAGGAAAAAGTCGACAAGCAGGCCTGGTTATTGAAGAGTATTTGGAGCAAATTCGTACTTTAGAAAAATCATTGAGTGGACAGATAGATCGCGTGGATGCATCTGAAATTAAAAAGTGTGCTGCTCCAAAAGAACCTGCTAAAATGACAGTCAAAAGGGCCGATGCCTACAATAATGAAAAAGAGCGTGCTCTTATAATTAATGAAATGATTGCCATGTCAATGGCATGTAACATTTCAAGATTTGGAACTCTTCGGATCACTGATGGGCAATGTTATCTAAAGATGAAACCAATCGTTTCAGGGGCGCCCGTTGACGATAACTACCACAAATCAACACATCATAGAAACACATCTTTACTTATTGGGATGTACGCTTGGCACATGGAAGTTTTTACTGACTTAGCCAACAGACTAAAAAATCAAACCGAAGGCTCCGGGAATATCTTAGATAACAGTGCCATTGTCTTGATGAGTGAAGGCGGCGGTGGAACAGATATTGATACAGGATACAAGTTACAGCCTCACGCCGTTGAACATATGATGACATTGGTTGCAGGAAAAGCCGGAAGGCTTAAAGGCGGCATTCATATTGATGGTAAACAAAATCATCCAACGAAAGTGATTATTTCTGCAATGAAAGCAGCCGGTAGCAAACAAGACCAGTTGGGATATATCAAAGGAATTCTTCCCGACCTTTTTGGGTAAAAAAAGCTTATTCAGCTAAAAGTTGCCATCAATATTTGTACTAACAGAAGTTAAATTTAAACTTTTGTTTTAAACCAATTTTTAAAAGCAAAACAGAGTGTAGTTGTTAAAACATTTATGTATATTCTAGAGTCATTGACTTCTATATTAACTCTCAACCGCACAATAGAGACTATAATCAACGACACTGGGCTCACTCGTGCAATTATCACTAGAGTCACAGGTGTAAGTAAAGATCAACTGCTTACCTTCTCTGCGCATTGATAAACCGTCAAATGTTGTTACTGATTTTGCATAGTAAGTATTATAGGACTGTTCGCTAATAATAGTCTTATTAAAACAGAAGTGCTTGCTTGTTTACCCGACCTGCCCCGTATTTATGATTGGCAATTGCCTTTCACTTTCACCAAACTCATTTTCAATGAGATAATAATAGCTACCCTCTTTTTCATAAATTTTTAAACGATCAAAAGTGAATCTATTTTCTTCTTCGCCAAAATATTCAAGGCAATTTAAATTTTGCATATTGACCTTAGGACAAAGCTCATTAGCTGCAACCTCTAAAGACATAGCCATAAAAAATAAACAAAATAATTTAATAAACTTCATATTCTCCCTCTTGCTAATTATTCATACCCTCTAAAACTATTAACATTAGCTGCTTCAAATGCATTTATATATTTCTTTGGAACTTCTCCACTTAAAAATGCTCCTTTAGGCATAAAACTAAATAACTCCATATAGTTTTTTACTTCATAGGCACTCACTCGCCTCATAATATGCCAAGGCCTAAGCTCCGCCGGAGAAACTAAACCCATAGCCCCTAGTATATGAGCCAAACTATAAACAGTCTCTTTATGGAATTGTGCTACACGCTTTTCCTTTTCTTTAACCACGAGGCCCTCAGTTAAGTGCCTGTCTTGAGTGGCTACACCTGCCGGACAATCATTATTATTACACCTTAAAGCTTGAATACATCCTATTGCCATCATCATAGCTCGGGCAGAGTAAATAACGTCAGCGCCCAAGGCCAATAATTTTAACATTCCAAATCCTGATGAAACTTTACCAGCAGCTATAATTGTGACTTTATCTCGAATATTAAAACCGTTTAAAATATTATTCACAATCAATAACGAGTCCAACACTGGAGCTCCAATATGGTTTGAAAACTCTAAAGGAGCAGCACCAGTGCCCCCTTCACCACCATCAATGCATATAAAGTCAGGGTAAACATCTAACTCAATCATAGCTTTACAAATTGACATAAACTCATGGAACTTACCTAGACAAAGCTTAAACCCTACAGGCTTGCCTCCGGATAAATCTTGTAATGTCTTTATAAATTTAATTAACTCTAAAGGTGTATTAAAGGCTGTGTGATATGGAGGTGAGTAAACAGTTTCGTAGGGTTTAACCCCTCTAATTTCAGCAATTTCAGGGGTCACTTTTGCCCCTGGTAAAATACCACCGTGCCCTGGTTTAGCTCCTTGTGAAAGCTTAAGCTCAATCATTTTTATATTTTCTAATGAGGCTTGCTTTGCAAATTTATCACCATCAAACTTACCCTCGCTATCTCGGCAACCAAAATAACCGGTTCCAATTTGCCAAATTAAATCGCCACCTGGCTTTATATGGTAAGGACTAACTCCCCCTTCTCCTGTATTATGAGCAAAATTACCTACCTTGGCTCCTGCATTTAAAGCCAAAACTGCATTTTTACTTAAAGACCCAAAACTCATGGCAGCAATATTAAAAATGCTGGCATCATAGGGTTGTTTACAGTTTTCTCCACCAATTTTTACTCTCAGTAATTCTGAGTTTACTTTAGTGGGCTTAACTGAGTGCTTAACCCACTCATAACCAACATCATAAACATTTTTTTGAGTTCCAAAAGGAAGTGTATCTACATTATTTTTTGCTCTTTGATAAACCAAAGATCTTTGTTCACGAGTAAATGGTCGCCCATCAGTATTACTTTCAATAAAGTACTGTTGGATCTCTGGCCTAATGGATTCAAGTAAATACCTAAATCGTCCCAACAATGGAAAATTTCTTTTTATGGCATGTTTTTTTTGAAAATAATCATAAAATCCAAAAATTAAAATTGGTAATATGAAATAAAAACCGTAAATAAATTTAGAATCAACATAAGTTAAACCCAATAGAGTCATCACCGCAAAAAAACTAAAAAATACAAACTCTTTTCTCATGAATAAAACCTCAACTTTACTTTTCTCTACTCATAATTATGGGCCAGTAACTTACAAAATCGAAACTATTCGTGGATAATAATACGATGCATCTAAATTTCATTATTATATAGTTAATTTTTGATAATTATCTATGAGCTCATATAATAAAGCTTCTATGAAAAATACACTTGTCATTATTATTGCTATTGCTCTTGGATACTATTTTTGGCCCTCGCAGGATGTTGCTGAACCCTTTGAACCTGATGACGAAATCGTCAATGAAATAGAGCAGATAACAGAAAAGCCTAAAGTTGTACCTAAAGTTCGGCCAAAACCAAAATTAATAAAACCAGTGGCTAAACAAAAGCCATTACCTGTAATTAAAGAACAAAAAGAAATTGCTATGCCTCTTAAAGCGGCCACAAAAGAACCTAATATTAGCCATTATAAAAGTAAAACCCCACCAAAAGAAATTGAATTTAAAATAAACAAAAATGGTTTTGCCATCGCCTTTGGTGACGTATTTTTAGGCAAAGTTAATAACCCGCAAAACTTAAAATTTGCCAAAACAAAACCCAAACCCGTAAAGCTTTGGGACTCTCCGGAAATCCCTTATGTTATTGATAAGTCCGTTGACCGAAAGGAGGTTATACTTAGAACTATTGCCTATTATAACGAGAATACTAACCTTAACTTCTACCCTTTTGATGGTTCGTCAGAGGATGGCATTGTGTTTATGAAAGGCGATGAACATTGCTACTCATATCTTGGAAAAACAGGTGGATTTCAACCCATATACCTATCAAACTCTTGCGAGGAAAGAGAGATCTCTCATGAAATCATGCACGCCATTGGCTTTATCCATGAGCACACAAGACCAAGCCGTGACGAGTATGTAACAATCAACTGGGATAATATTCAAGAGGACTTCTACAGACAGTTCGCCATTGCTCCAAGAGAGTTCATTGAAAGCACAATAGCTGGCTTTCCATTTAGCTATACAACTATCATGCTTTATGACCCAAAATCATTTGCCATCGACAACAAAAAAAATACCATCGACTCAACCACTAAAACCAAAATTCTAAGAAGCCGAGATATTTTAAGTGCTGATGACATTAGACGGATTAACACCATCTATTAAAAACAGTTCCAGACCTATTGATAGCCATCATTCAGAGGCGAAGCCGAAGAATCTTCTTCGCATAACTCTGATCAATCGATCAGTAAGCAAAAAAAGCTCAACTATACAGTTGAGCTTTTTAAATCTAGAGATTTAAATTTATTACTTTCTTACACACATAACTTGGCTACTAACTGCCTTATGACAAAAAACTTTTGCACTAATAGACTTAGCATCTTGAGATAAACCTAAAAGACCATGAGGAAACTCAGATCCATCATTGTTTGTTATAACAATATCTTTAACTTTGTAACTATCCCAAGTGGCGTACCCTCTTTTTAGTTCAGGGTTATTATCACAAGAGTTGTAGCTTTTTTCTGTAATTGTTTCTTCATTAGAGTACTCTACATTAGTTTCAAACCTGTCTAACTGTAGACGCTCTTGATCTTTATGATGCCTGTAATATTTTACTGATAGTTCGCTATCAACATGACCTGAATTTAAAATTACAGATTGGTTTGCCGAAGTACAAGTTTCTTGTAAAAAAGAAGCTTGTGCAGTTACTGTTAATAATAGTGTTGTTGCAATCATTATTAATTTCATAATTATTCCTTTGCCTCTCTGGCAGTATTATTTAATATCCCCTTCTCACACTATATTTGCTCGAAGGTGTTAAGCTCAAATTCAGTTAATAGTACAAACTAAAGTATTAGTTAAATTAAAAAAAATAAGTAAATTAGATTAGATTTACTAATACTAAAGCTAAAAGCCTAATAGGAATAATTTAGCCCTGAGAGCAAGGACCACAAGATAATGTAAATTCTATATATATAAAATTTAAAAAAATACTAGGGTCTGTTGATAATTTATCTAGTTAGTTAAGACACTAGATTGGTTTAGATTCGAGCTAAGGTTAAAAATTGAACTGGAGGTGTGGCAAAGCCACGTTGAGGATTCAATATTTAAACTTAGCGAAGAAGCTTAGCCTAGATAGGCACTTAAATGACTAGATGAAATATAAACAGACCCTAGAGATCTGACTGGAACAGAACAACTTCGCCACTAATTAACTCCAGCCATAACTGACTTGTACTATAGCCATAAGGGTTTAGCTTTGCTGCTTTAGACTTAAATTCAAAAGTGACAACATTATCATACAAAACCTGGCAAGCTCCAGAGTTGGCCAAAACAAGGCTCCCTTTAGTATTAAGACCTATAGGACGCCCCAACCAAGGCTCAGTCCTTGCCGAAGCAACATCACATACACGCTCAAACTCATTCAGTTCATTAGTATTTAAAATTGGCTCTAGTGTCTGCTTAGTTTTTCGTACAATAGTGAAATCTATAATTGTATCTGACTTATTTAAAATCTTTGCTTGCGCAGGCTGATCGGCAACTGATGACTTTAAATACCTATGGTGAGCACTTACATGCAAACTACCAAGACTATCCAATATTGCCCTATAACTTCCACTCTCCACTATTTTTTTTGCTACTGCAGGGTAAGGCGCTTGGAACTCATCTTTGTTATACAGAATTTCTTTAGGCTGAGAAGCCATTCCTCCAGCCATAGGCTCATTCACTAATTTCGAAAAGTAAACTTGCCCCTCATCATTAATAACATAAAAAGAATGCCCCTGATGTGTAGGGAAAACATAATTAATTATACTCGGAGCTGTGTCTGTTATTAAATCGAGCTTACCAAACATGGGGTTAAAAATTTCTATTTTCTTATCTGCCCTAAGTATCACTTGATTATGTGAAGTCAAAATATGAGAGCTGAGGTATGTATCATTCTCAACTAAATGAAATTCTCGCTCAAGATCATCATTTAATCCCTCTAAATAAAGCTGATCATCATCTGTAATTAACAAACTTCTATTAATTCTAAACTCTGGGTGGACCACTCGAAAAAAATCTTTAATCCTGCCTTGAAACTTTTCAATATTATAGCTGTCTAAGCTCTCAAAGTTAGAGCCAGCTGGCCCCCAACTATGCAACCTTCCATCATCAGTAAATATGTAAAAGCCTCCGTTACGATAGTTTTTTCTTATTTTTTTAATTTTAGATTTAAAAGGCGTCATCATTTTCTTAAATGACTTCGTTAACGGATCATATTGTTTCAACTTATTATCTTAAGTGACAACCACAACAAGGTCATTGTTTTGAGCATGTTCAAATACATGATTAAATCTATGAGCAACCAGCTCATTTGTACGTAATCCCGCTGCTATTATACTTTTTTCTCCAAAAATCTTATTTTTAGCATGGACTACCATTTTCAAGAACCAATACTCAACTGTGTATGAACCGGCCAATTTTAACCTGGTTTCAAGCACACTATCACAAGCTCCAGCTGATCCAATTAGCTGCCCCGTATAGCAGGACTCATGCCACGGAGCTGTCACCTCTGAATGCTGAGCTTCATGAATTATAGTTGATAATTGCTTTACTATATCGCCCTCAAAATAGTGATTGGCAATATTAATAGTTCCATTTGCATTATAGCTAGCTACTATTTTACCAGATGGCACAAATGTGAAGCCAGTAAAGTGTTTTGTCTTTAAAAATTCCCATGGCCTAGTGAGTGCGCGAGTCACTTCATTATCAATAGGCTTAGGTATATCTGTAAATTTAAGTGCTCTCAGTTTTTTTAAGCTTAGTAAAAATTGTGTTAACCGAGTATTAGAGCAGTCACTTGAGTACTTCAAAAAGGACTGGCTATCTATTTTAAACTCAAAACTTTTGATATCTGCAGCATCTTGAGCTGACATAATGCAATGGCTATTGCCTTTACCCTCTACTCCCCCAAATACAAAAACACTCCACTGACATATAAAGACCATAATTATGGACATAATACATACTCTTAAACCATCCCTATACATCATAGGGACTACTTTATCATATCCATTTTGGTTTCCGTGAATGTAGTTGGCACTTTGTAATTTAGATAAATTTGGGTGTTTAATTTATATACAGACTTTGTCATACTCAGTTTTATTGAAGTTTGAGCACAAAAAAGCCCACGTCTCCGCGGGCTTTAAAATTACATATTTATTATTATTAATATTACTTTGCTTTTTTAATACTAGCTGGTTCTCTAGTACTTGCGAATTGCAGTAATTGATTAGCAAAATTTATATGAGGGCCACCGTTTTCAAGCCTTACTTTGTACTCAATTAACATAAACTGAATAGTCTGAATATACTTTTTAAGAGCCGCTGTATCTTGCTTTGTGGGGTCAGACTCACCAAACTCTTTAGTTAACTTTTCAATTCTACTGTTCACGGCATCCTTAACCCAATAGTATTGCTCAACTTCTTTTAATCGGTTACTTAATCTCGAGTTAGCCTCTTGGTCTAACTCAACCTTTTCAGCATGCTTATCTAAGTGATCAAAAATTGTAGTAATACCAGCGACTTTATGATTAACAGCATCAATTTCTTTCTCAATCGCCGCCACACGGCCTTGATAACCAACACGCTTGTTTTCCTTTTCAACATTTACAGCACCAAATAACACTGATAGCTTTTTCCCAGCATCTTCTAACATTTTAAGGTAAGTTGCTTTTACCTCTTTGATCTTTGGATACTCGGCATCTAACTTCTTATATTCCATCTGTAGCCTATCAATCTCTCCAACAATTCTTTCCTTAGCATTTTCATCATCTAAAGATAAGTCCTTTAATGTAACTAAACCATACACTTTTGGCTTATCGCTTTTAAAGGCTTCAGCGATGGCTTCTCCCGCATTTTTAAGACGATTTTTGGTAACTTCACTATACTTAGTCATCCCTTCAACTACTTGAGTTTGTATTTCATTGGCTTTTTTATTTGCACTTCTAATGCCCTCATCAATATTTTTTTGGGCTTCATTTAAATTTTCATCTAAGTTTTTCTTAGCTTCTTTTAAATTTTTGTCCAAGCTAGCTTTTGCTTCTTTTAAGTTTTGATCAAAATTTTGCTTAGCTTGCTTAAGACCTCTTGAAACAGCGGTAGACTCGTCAGCCAATCGACTTTCACGCGCCCTCTGGGAGGTCTTTAACTCAGACTCAAACTTTTTAATTTCACTCTCAAGATTTTTATCTACCTCTCCAGTCTCAGCTAAAACTTCCACTGATTTTTTTCTCAACTCGCTTAACTTATCCAAATTACTCTTTTCATTTTCATAAGCATTAATACGATCATTCGCAATTTTAAGGGCATGTTCAAGACTTTGCTTTGAGTTTTTATAATTAGAACTATTTTTATCTAATAATGAGACCCTATATTTAAAAAAGGCCACATTTTCTTTTTGCTTTGCAATGCTTGCAACTAATCTTTTTGACTCAATTTTATCTTCAACTTTTGCTAATACATTTTTGTTAACAGCATATTTGATAGAGTAGTTATCTCTAGAGGTCTTATTTGTTGATTTGCTTATTGCTTTTTCAATAGCTTTATTTTGGTCTACTAACTGTCTCTTTTCAGCTTTTAAAGTTTCAATCTCAGCAACAATAGACTCATAGTTAGCCTCTTCAGAGGACATCTTTTCTTTTAGGCTTTTCGCTTCAAGCTCCGCTTGATTAACTTTAGCCTTACTCGTATTGCTTTCTTTTTTATTAAAACACCCTACAGAAAATAGGATAATTGAAATCACTAGACCCAATTTTAACATTTTATATCTCCCAAGTTAGATTATGATAATATTTCGGGGGATAAATAGCGAGACTAAACATTAATTAGTTTAATCTCTACTGAGGTCCTGGTGTACTCAAGTTATTTACTGTTTTGCTATACAAATTTTATACAATCTATTTAAAACCATTAATCAAAATGAAACGGGATATAAGCCTTAACTAAATCAAACTCTCGATCTTTATTTTAAAAATTGATTAATTTATTTTAAATTATTTTGAGGCTCGCAGAGAAACCTACTGCTCTAGTATTGTTCTTTCAGTTTTTAAGTCTCTGTTTTCTGCCTTTTCTTCACTAAACTTATCACCATATCTAGCTTTTAATTTAGCAATATTAGTGTCCATCACTTGCGAAAAATCAATCTTAAGCTCGTCGGCGATAAGTGCACAGTACCAAAATATATCACCCATCTCTTCACTTAGGTTTACTGTATCTAAATCTTTTCCGTAAAAAACATGTTTTTTTAAAGCATCTAAAAATTCACCAGCTTCTGTGGCTAAGCCAATCCCTGCATGAAGTAATCTTTGGTTGCGAACCTCAGACATCCTTGCTCCAATTTCATCAAAATTTCTAGATTCTGTTTTAATGGCATTTGATACAAAGTCTTTACTGTCCATTTTCTCCTCCAAATTATGTTTTTTATAACTAATAAATCAATAAACTTTATTATTAATATGAATATAAAAGTGCAAAAAGGCTCATACTAAATTGAGTTTAAAAATGGCCTCACGAGAGACTAGGGCAGCAAATTTAAAAACTCAAACTTAAAATATAAAAATTTAAAATTTTTTTTCGCACCATTAGTTTATCCACATTTTACGTGGATAACCCCATGGTTTTGCTGAAAGTCTAAGCTAGGATAAGGAGTTATCCCCAACCCTATTAGCTAGGGTTTTGACACAAACAAGCTATTTAGAAATTTTTAAAAATCTGTCTTGACCCTCGCCAAATGAAAATTCTAAGTGAAGCTGATCCCAGTACACAGGAATTTGCTTAGGATCCAGGTAGTTAGCCCATTCAATTAAAATTAAACCACTTTCTTTCTCAAACAAGTCCCAAAACCCTGTGGACTCAATATCGTCCTCATCCTCAAGTCGATACAAATCAATATGCTCAACATCCCCCCTTTTCGTTTCATAGGTATTATGAATTGAAAAGCTGGGCGAGCAAATATCCTCACCTTGTAGTTGGTTTACAATATATCTAACAGATTGTGTTTTCCCTGAACCCAATGGTCCATTTAATAAAACGATCTGGCGCTCACTGAAGCTTTTAGTGAGCTCAATGATTTGAGCCTCTAATTTCTCTAATGTGGATACATCTACAGTTTGCATAAGCTCAAATTACCCCAACTTTTTAAGTAAAAAACCGGCAATTTCCTCAGCTAATTTGCCAATGGTCTGCCTATTTTCACCCTCTACTAAAACTCGCACCAATGGCTCAGTGCCAGAATACCTCACAAATATCCTTCCAAATTCTCCCAATTGCGACTGGGCATCATCTATAAGCTTTGCATAACCATCAATATCAGCTAAAGGGATCTTCTCAGCAATACGAGCATTAATAAGAACCTGAGGCATATCCTCCATAAGATCATTTAAATCACTGAGCGGCTTACCCGAGGCCTTCATAGCTGCAAGTACATTAAGGGCAGCTACACAACCGTCGCCAGTGGTGCTATGCTCTAAGCAAATAATATGACCTGACTGTTCACCACCAAGCACATAATTGTTTTTTAACATCTCTTCCACCACTTTCTTGTCGCCAACACCTGTGCGCACTATATTGATATCATGACCCTTTAAAAATCGATTTAAACCAATATTACTCATTTCAGTGGCAACAACAGTGTTATTTTTTAATCTATTGCTCTCTTTTAAGTGGAGAGCCACAATAGCCAAAATATGATCACCATTAACAACTCTTCCCTTTTCATCAACCATAATTACACGGTCAGCATCGCCATCAATGGTAATACCCACATCGGCGCGATATTTTAAAACTGCTTCTGCCGCTTTATCTGGGTGTAGTGCCCCCACTTTATGGTTAATATTAAACCCATTAGGGTTATTCCCTAAAATAATAACCTCTGCGCCAAGCTCTTCAAAAATGGCCGGAGCAACCTTATAACCAGCTCCGTTGGCGCAATCTAAAACTATTCGCACTCCATCCAAAGTTAAGTTTAAAGGGTAAGTGTTCTTAGCATAAACAATATACCTACCACTGGCATCATCAATACGTCTTGTTCGACCTATTTCATCAGCTAGAGATAAGTAGTTTTGTAGTTTATCTCCAGAAATTAATTCTTCAATCTCCTCTTCCATAGAGTCAGGGATTTTAAAGCCATCTTTACCAAAAATTTTAATACCATTATCTTGAAAGGAGTTATGTGAAGCTGAGATAACAATACCAGCATCCGCTCTCATATTTTGCGCTAAAAAACCAATTCCTGGTGTTGGTAATGGCCCAGTTAAGTTCACCTTAACCCCCATTGAGTTAAAACCACTAGATAAAGCCTGCTCAATCATATAACCCGACAGCCTTGTGTCTTTCCCTATAAGAACCATAGGTTGTGGTTGCTTCTTACCAGAAGTGGACGGTTTTTTATCTCTAGTTAAAATATAACCCATAGCTTGCCCAACAAGCATAGCTACATGGGCTGTCATAGGAAAGGTGTTTGCTCGCCCTCTTATACCATCTGTACCAAATATTCCTTTATACTTCATTCAAAAGACTCCTTTGTAATGGGCTCCTGCACTTTAACCCAAATCTCTTTAGGCGTAACTTCTCGCAGCTTAACACCCACTGGTAAACTTAAACTATCTTTTGGCACTAAAACCTTATGCGCCCCTTCACTTAATTCTTTTACATCAATGGTCATTGAATCATTAATGGATCTCATCTTTAAAATTGAAATTCTTGGCCCCTCAAGCTTTACTAAAACTTCATTGGAGGAAGCCTTAATCACAGACAAACCTTTTTCAGTGACAAACACAACTTTTAAATGCCTAACTAGTGTAGTATCTTTTTTACCTAACATCACTACCCAAAGTGATAAAGCAACAAAAAAAGAAACTACTAAATAACCTTTATTACTTGAAATATAAGCAGGGTGTAAACTCATACCCCCTCCTTTTTACCTTCAAGGCTTTTATATTTTAAATCATAAGCAGAGTAAATTCTTTTACGCAACTCTAGGTGATCAATATTTGGAGTGAACTTTCCAGCTTTAGCCTCTCCCACAGATTCATTTTCTTCACTAACAACATAAGCAACCGCATCGGTTTCCTCAGTCAGTCCAATAGCAGCGCGATGTCTTGAGCCTAAATTTTTGTCAATGATCGGATTTTTAGTCAGTGGCAAAAAGCAACCGGCTGCATATATACGCGTGCCTCTAATTATAATAGCTCCGTCATGCAATGGACTGTTAGGCAAAAATAAACTTGTGATTAAATCAGCAGTCACTCGTGAGTCTATTTCAACACCCTTTTCGATAAAGTAATCTAACTCAATTTCTTTTTCTATAACTACTATGGCACCAATTCCTCGTTGAGCTAATTGAAAGCAGCCTTTGCAAATTTCTTCCATCACATGACTTTCTTGAAATAATCTATCCTTTGAAACAAAAAAGGGATTGCTTCCAAACTGAGCTAAAGCACGACGGATTTCTCCTTGGAATAAAATAGCTATTATTATAAAAATATTTGAAAAGAAATTTTCTAGAATCCAGTTAAAGGCAATTAATTCAGCCCATATACTTAACCAATAGGCCAAACCTAAAAAACTAATCCCAGCTATAATTTGATAGGCACCCGCCACACGAGTTAAGTGCATAAGGCGATAGATAACCACCCATACTAATAATAAATCAATTAGGTCGCGGAAATTTAATAGGCTAAAAAACTGAGTCAGACTCTCTAATGCATAATTCACTAATTGGAATTATGCAGTATAAGGGTCTGGATCTCCAAGTCCGTCTTTAACTTTTTTCTCTTCCTGTTGTTTTTTTAATTCAGCCTCACGCGCAGCCGTTTGAGCAGCGGCAGCTTTTTGCTCCATCTCACTAGCTTTGGCCTTATCGCCGCGCAGACGTCTCAGGTCATCTAAGGTTTTACCCTCTATAAGCTTATCTACTTCATCGCCATCAATAGTTTCAAACTCTAATAATGCTTGAGCCAAGGCTTCTAACTCAGCTGGGTGATCTTTTAAAATCTTCATGGCTGTTTCTCTACCGTCAGTCACTAGTCGTCTAACCTCGGCATCAATCTCTGCAGCCTTGGCAGGGGAATAGGCCTTTTCTGAGTTACCTTGCATACCCAAGTACACTGGTCCGCCCGACTTTTCCATGGCTAGTGGCCCAATCTTCTCACTCATTCCCCACTCACAAACCATTTTACGAGCAATTTCAGTGGCACGCTCAATATCATTACCTGCACCAGTTGTATAATCTTGAAAGATAATCTCTTCGGCCGCACGACCACCAAATAAAAAAGCAATCATATTAATTGCTTTACTTAATTTAAAGTTTAAAGCGTCATTTTCAGGAAGTGTTACAGTCACACCTAAGGCCATTCCACGAGGAATAATTGAAACCTTATGAATAGGGTCAATTCCTTTTAGCTTACGACCAACAAGTGTATGACCAGCTTCATGATAAGCGGTGATCTGACGATCTTCTTCTGTTAACACCATAGACTTTCTTTCAGCGCCCATCATCACTTTATCTTTAGCCACTTCAAAGTCGATCATTTCCACTTTATGCTTATCTTTTCTTGCTGCCTGAAGGGCGGCCTCATTCACTAAATTTTCTAAGTCTGCACCAGAAAAACCAGGAGTCCCTCTTGCTACACGACTAATATCAACATCAGATGACAATGGTGTTTTTCTAACATGAACCTTTAAAATTTCTTCACGGCCACCCAAGTCTGGCTTGCCCACAATCACTCGACGGTCAAAACGTCCCGGTCTTAAAAGAGCTGGATCTAAAACATCTGGTCTGTTTGTCGCGGCAATTAAAATCACGCCATCACTCCCCTCAAAACCATCCATCTCAACAAGAAGTTGGTTTAGAGTTTGCTCACGCTCATCATGACCGCCACCCATTCCTGAGCCACGATGTCTACCAACAGCATCAATTTCATCAATAAAAATTAAACAAGGAGCATTCTTTTTACCCTGTTCAAATAAGTCACGCACTCGACTGGCACCCACACCCACAAACATTTCAACAAAGTCGGAACCAGAAATAGTATAAAAGGGAACACTGGCTTCACCAGCCACAGCACGAGCAAGTAAAGTTTTTCCTGTACCCGGAGGGCCCACAAGTAAAACACCCTTAGGTATTCTACCACCTAAACGAGTGAACTTTTTTGGATTCTTTAAAAATTCAACTATTTCTTCTAAATCGGATTTAGCCTCTTCAACTCCAGCTACATCTTTAAATGTTACCTTTAGTTTGTTTTCAGTTAATAGCTTTGCTCTACTTTTACCGAAGCTCATTGCCTTACCACCACCGGCTTGCATTTGGCGTAGTAAAAATAAAAACATAAAAACAATTAATAAAATTGGTAATAAGTTTAAAAATAACGAAGTTAATAGAGAGTTCTCAGACTCATCAAACTTTGGCTTTAAACCTTTAGCTTCAATTAATTCACGAATTTCTGAACTAGTTTCAGATGTAAATTTAAACTGAGTGGCATTTTTATACTTGGCTTTAAACTCTTTTTTAATTTCACCGCTAATCTTATTAGAGTCTAAATGAATAGTTACATCTTTGATCTCATCATTATTCAAAGCTTCTCTGAACTGAGGGTATTCAAAGTTCGTGATCATCATTAATCTTTGATTTTCATACGCCTGAAACATTAACACGGCTACAACAGCTATGATTGCCCACATGGCAAAGGTTTTTTGAGGAGTTTTACTGGGACTACCAAATTTCATATATATCCTTCGTTTTTAATCTAGCACAGCACTTGAGGCCATTCCTAAATATTATCATGGCCTTAAATTCCATACAAAACATGGGTACAGATGTTAGACAAAAGCAGGTAAAAAAACCATGATTAATTTTGCTGCACATGCACTTCACCACCTTGCACTAACCAAGACAGGTTTAACATCTTAAAGCTGTGTTTTTTTTGAGGAGTGTCAAGGTGCTTGAGAATCTCTTTAAGCTGGTTTCGGCTAAATTTTGATGAATTGTTAAGCCTTAAGTATTCTGCAAGTAAGCTCAAACTCACTGCCTCTGTTTCGAGCAGTAATAAATCCACGCTCAATGACTGTCTGCTTGCGTTATAGACCTTGGACCAACATAACACAAATTGAGCTGAATTATCCATCAAAGCTCTCCCAAGGTTCCCTAGAGAGTTAGCCATGGTTTTCACAGCTCCTGGGCGGTATTCTTCTAGTTGTGGCAACCATTCATTCCTTAGCCAGTTACGTAAGTAGTATGATTGGCTATTGCTTGGATCGTCTAAGTATTTAATAGACTTTTCTTCTGCGTAAGACTGCACTTCTAACTTAGTCATATTAATCATGGGGCGAATCTTATTATCACTTTTCAAAGACATGGATAAAAAACCCTTCTCTCCACAACCACGAATCATCTGAATCAATTGGTTTTCTAATAGGTCATTTTTATGATGTCCTAATGCAATTTTATACCCCTTAAACTCTTGCAACCAAGAACCATACACTTTTATACGAAATGCTCTAAATTCTTCCTCACTAGATAAAATACTTTCTGGCATTAAATTATTATTATTTGAAATAAATTTTACTTTATTAATCTCACAGAAACCTTTAACCAATTCATAGCATTGATCGCGGTAACTTTGTTGAGCTTCATAGTCTGACCGGCCATGGTGCACATAACCAACCACTAAACTCAACCTCAACTGTTTTTGCAAATTAAGTAATGAGCCCAGTAAAACCATGGAATCCATCCCACCAGACACTGAAACAATTAAATTATGGTCAAGAGACTCTTTTTTAAAAACCTCCAATAATTTATGTTCCAAATTGAGATAACTCATGGGTTATTCCTTAGTTCTTGTGCCCATTTGACCGATAAATCATTGTTGTGAAGGGCTTTAATAAACTCGTAGCTTTACTTTCTATAATAAGCACTACGCTAATTTTGCCTCAGGGTAAAGTCTTGGCCGATAGTACCACTCCCTTTCCTCGTAAATTTGAGCTCTTACAACTAAAAAACAAACAAAAATTACGGGCCACAGATAAACTCATAGAAAGATTTGCTCATTCAAATACAAGTGCAAATAATATTAAACCAATGAGCCTTCTCCGTAATATTGACCGTCGCAAAGAGTTCCTACTTAGACGCGAATTCATATCTAGAGTTTTAGTTCAAATTGACAATCATTATACCAATCAAAATCAAAGTGATTTTTTAATTTCAAGCCTTGGGAATATGGCCGAGCACGAATCTAAAAGCGCTAGCCCTGACCTCACTTTACTTAGGTTTATTTTAAACTGTAAAGACGTTCTCATAAATAGTCCAAGAGAAAACACTGACCCTGTCGAACTTATTGATCGCTATATGAATTTCACAACTATTTCAAAACTTAAAACCTCCGCTCTTTTTTACGAAGAACAAGATTACAGTAATGGCACCGAAACTTTTAAAGCTAATAACCTTAGGCCTGACCAGGTGGGCGATAAGGTGGCCGATAAAATTAGATTACAAGAGGAGATTAATGAAAAAAGGCTCTCTGAAGAGCTCTCCTCAGATGTTGAAGAAATCATTGAACCACCAGACACTGAGCTCATTCAAAAAAGACTTAAACTAAAAGAACATTTAGATAGTAAAAAGGTAGATATTAAAAAAATTGAGCAACCACTCAAAGATGTTCGCATTATTAAGTCCACAGACAAGACTCCAATAATGAATCAAGAACAATTTAATAATTTATTTAAATCTAAATAATGTAAATCTTATGAGTTATATAATTCATCCACTCTTTTATGATAAGACTTCATCATATTTGGCAAGTTAATATTAACAGCCATTTTTGCAATAGGGCCTGGAACAAATACTTTAAATTTTGCATCAATAGTATAAGTGGCTAATGTTTTACCGTCTTTTTCTTCTAATTCCCAAGAGCCATTTGATACCTTAAACAAGTCACCGGACTCTAAGGTCCAAGAAATCATATCTTCACCATTTTCTTCCATACGTAGACGGTACGAAAATGATTTAACAACAGTCACTCTATACTCAACAATTTTATAATCATCCTCTTCTTCAATAATCTCACAACTATCCACATCATCTAAGAAGTCACCATAAGATTCATAATCTAATAAAAGGTCATAGAATTGTTCAACCGTACAATTAAAGGTTTCTTGAGTTTCTACAGCAGCCATTTTTCACCCACTTTAAAATGTTAAAACAGGTATAATTTTAAGTATTATTTAGCAAAAATGCAACACATCGAGCTAGGACCAAAGCCTTAATAATAGTGATCGAATTTATTACAGTGAGGTGACAATTTAGGGTTTTCACCCCTTTTAACCCTACTTACCCCTTGTCAATAGACTCATAAGTGCTTGAAAACATAAAGGTTTTACAATGCCAAACAACAGGCCCACCCCTTGCACATAAGTATTTGAAGGAACAATCTAACAAGGTGTTAAAAATGAAAGTATTTAAATCATTCTACAACTCTAACAAATCAATCTGCCTAATTATATTAGGTCTAAGTATTGTTGCACTCCCAGCATGTGAGAAATCACGCTTAAAAATAAGGCCTGCAGTAGCAACCACTCCAAAGACGGCTCCAAATACTCCAAGACCTGCTATTAATAATGAGCATGATCATGGTTATGATCATAACCATTACCCAGAGGAACACGAGCCAGTGATTGTTGAAGAAACAACACCTGATAGGTACAGAGATCGTGTGCGTGAGAGCGTTAAAGAAAGAGAGACTAGAATTAATACTCCACGTGAGCAAAAGCCAACAAGCCTTGGTGGTATACCAGTTACTACTGTTAATAATCATGATAATAAAAAACAAACTGTTGCTCATGGAGCAGCTAATGGTGCTGACTTAAACTGTCAATCTAAAGGTTGCACACAACCACCTAAAGAAGATGACAACGGCGAATTACCTCCTGGAGATATCCCTGACACAAAAAAACCTGATAAAGAAAAACCTGTAACAGACAAGCCAGTTATTGATAAGCCAACCATACAAGAGCCTGTAGCAGAAAAGCCAGTTATTGAAGAGCCAGTAGAAGAGCTTCCAGCTGAAAATACTCGTGTCACTGTTTTAGATAAAACAAAGAGCTTTGACCACTTCCATTTATTACTAGTTATTGATAAAGGTGCAATTCATATTAATAAACACGGCAAACAAGTAGATAATGATGCTATTAGAGTTCAAAGAACACAAATTTTAAATACTGTAGAAAGCTTTTTAACTGGCTTTAACAACTTACGTCCACAAATGATCGATAGTGAAAAAGGCAAAGAGTATAGCTTTACACTTGGCTTAGTGGCTGGAAGTAACGACCCAAGATACATTGGTCAATTTTTTAATGACACAAAAAAAGAGTTTAATACAAAAGACATTGCTGGTGTTCACGCCTTATTAAATGAGCAAATGGACAACTTAGCTCAAGACAACATTGACCCTGACAAAACTCACCCAATCACTGTTAATTCAAACTTTGTTTCACTACAAAAATTTATTGAAAGTGATCCTGAGTCAATTGATGATTCGAAATTCTTATCGGAAAACACACCAACAGTAGTTCTTACAATTGGTAACAAGTTTAGCGACAGATGTGTAATTGAGACTCTTTACGAAAAAGATCCTGACTGTGATGCAAGACATGATTATGGTCAAATTTTAAAAACTCTTATCAAAAGAAAAGTTTACGGAAGTAATACTCCAGGAATCTTTGCACCAGTCACTTTCAAACATATCTTCTTAGATGGCCATAACAACACTGTAGACACTTACAAAAGAGATAATAAAAAATCGAGAGTTTCATACGATGCCGAATCTCATGGTGTTAGGTTTGCTGCTAAATCATTAGTGAAGCAAACAATTGATAAGCCAGCTGTTGATTTCACTGATTTAGCACTAATTGTAAATGGTCGATACGATGAAAACTGCTTAGTTGATAAAGACAATAAGTACATCACCACAACTTCCATTGGAATTTCAAAGGCTGAAGCTATGAGCTTTGACCAATCTGTAGCTAATATACCAGCTGACAGAATGTGTAAAGTGATTGAAACATCTGAGTTTAACAAAGCCATTGTTAATAAACTTTACCAAGAAGAGTTAGAGCTTTTAGAAGATTAA
>CALLBC010000217.1 GCA_938001965.1 uncultured Bdellovibrionales bacterium
AAACTCAAAGAAATCTTTGTAACGAGTGTCATTTAGCATTTTATATGAGTTACCACATACAGTTGTTACTTTGTTCTTTAAAAATACATGGTGATCATCTAATTTAAACAAGTCTGGGCTTTCTGGTAAATTGCCCTTGTACATGACGGCATGGCCATAGTCTTCACAATGAGGCTCGAGATCGGCAAGTTTAAATAGTCTATAAGTCACTGAGTAAAAATTGTAGCCAGACAGCATTTTTTCTAAGCGTGGATTTGAAATAGCTAGTGGGCGAGAATCAACAACTCTTGGATCAGTGAATCCTACTTTTTTTGCTAAATTTTCGAAGTCATTCCAGTAAAGAGCACCACTTAAGCATTCGCCATAAAGTACTTTGTCCTCAACCAAGTGTTGTGGAATACGACGATCACAATAAACGTCACTGAAGTACATTTCGCCACCTTCTTTTAATAACTCAAAGGCTTGGCTTAATACAGCATGTTTGTCTGGTACAAGGTTGATCACACAGTTAGAAACTATTACATCTACCGAATTGGGTTGAATGCCTAATTGGTTAAGTTTTTCTAGGTCACCTTTGAAAAAGGTAACATTATTTTTAGTGTAACCAAATTTTTCACGGTGATACTCAATATTGCGATTAGCAACTTCAAGTTGTTCATCAGTCATGTCAACGCCAAGTACCTTTCCATTTTCACCAACGATCTGAGAAAGTAAAAAGCAATCGCGCCCAGCCCCAGAGCCTAAATCTAAAACTGTTCTTTCATTTAAATGTGTAGGGATTGTTAAACCACAGCCATAGTATTTTGATAAAACTTCATCAGACACTTTTGTTAAGGCTGATTTGATATAATCAGGGGTACTTCCTGAGTCATAGCAGGCATCAGTTTTTAAGTCAGTCGTTGATTGTAAAGTTTCGCCGTAGTAGGACTTAACGTTTTCTTTGATTGTGTCTTTAGTGCTCAAGGTTTGCCCCTTTGTTTTTATTGATAATTTCTAGGCTGCGTTGATGTTTCATCTGTCTATTAAATAATAAGATGGAATGTCAGCACAATCTAAGCGAAAACTAACATTTTACCTAAAAAATGGTCAAATTATATAAACTTAACTAGTACTTAACTATTGCTTAATGCCGCAGCTCAGAGCTATATAAACTCACTGAATTGATCTAGGGGTTTTCTACCTTGCTCAGGAACTTCAGTATGTTCTTCAGGGTATCCCACAACAAGTAAAATCATGGCTTTATACTGTTTAGGCTGGTTTAAAATTTCATTTAGAAAATTTAATGGAGAAGGGGTGTGAGTTAAAGTTGCAAGTCCAGATAGGTGTAATGAACTAATTAATGTTCCTGCAGCAAGACCTGTAGACTCAATTGGATAGTAATTTTTTTGTTTCTCACCATCGACAATATCAAATGGTTTGGCAAAAATAGCTATTAAATAAGGTGCAACAGTTAAATAGGGTTTCTTAGAGTTCGTTTTAAATGGCTTGAGGTCCTCAAGCCAATCTTTAGAAGCTCTTTTTGAGTAAAAGCTTTCCTCTTCTTTTTCAGCTGCCACTTTTATTTTTTCTTTTACTTTAGGGTCAGAGACAACAACGAAGTTATATGGCTGTTTGTTAGCACCGCTGGGAGCAGATGAGGCGGCAAGTAAGCAGTTTTCGATAATCTTTTTGTCCACCTTGCGGGGAGAAAAAGTGCGAATAGTTCGCCTTTTATTTAAGTTAGTTTTTAAGTCCTCTGATGTTGCTAACATCTCCTTAGGGGACTTTTCAATAAAATTTAATTTTGTAAATAAAAATTCAGTATTAGCCATAACGTCCTTTGTTTGTATCGACTTACATAGTTAATACAGAGTCTGGGGTGAGAATGGCAAATTTAAAAAACTAAATAAGTCTTTAAGTTTTCGTGAATGGACCTAAATGTCTAATTTTACATAGGAATAAATAAGGTGTTATTATTTATGCTTGGAAGTTATTCTTATTTATAAGCTGAACGTTTAATAGAATAATTATATTTGAACTGGACTGTATACTTATATATAGTTGCTTTAGCTTAATTAAAAAGGATGAGATATGGTTTATCAACATATGTATAAGATGTGGCTTTTTAGTCTTGTAAAAGATTATGGAAACTTTAAAGAGGCTGCAAATCACGCCAGCATTACGCGCTCAGCTCTTTCTCAAAACTTAACTATACTTGAAGATTACTTTGGCAAAGCCTTCTTAATTAGAGAGCGAGGCTCTGTTAGTTTAACCGCAGATGGACAAGAGTTTTATAATAAGATTAAGCCTATTTTAGATCAAGCTAATGAGCTTGGGCAAGACTTCCTCCCTAGCGAAGAGCTGAAGGGCAACTTTAAATTAGGTTCCTATGAAAGTTTAGCGGTTAGGTTTTTACCAAAACTCTTTAATACTTTTAGAACGTTATATCCCAACTTTAAAATCGATGTAGTCACAAGTAGAACTGAAAGCTTAATGAAGCAAGTAAAGAACGGCACACTAAATATGGCCATGGTTATTAATGGGGAAGAGGACAACAAAGTAGATGTTGAGCATATTAGCACTGATACTTTAGGGTTATATGTCTGTGCTGAAAAATATTGTTACACTGAGAATGCTGAAGATTTAACAGCAATGGGTATAGCAATACTATCTACACCAGATGATGGCTTACCCTATTATTATAAAAAATTTATGCAGAAAGTTCCTGAAGACTATAAGGTCACTTTAACCTGTGACAGCTTTGAAGCCATTAGAAGTGTTGCCACATCTGGTACAATCATAGGATTACTTCCTGAAAAAGTGGCCAATCATAGAGCTGGAGAGTTAAAGAGAATTTGGCCATTGGATGAGGAAACATCAAAAGTAAGTGAGCATAAAGTTTCCCTTGTTTATAGAAAAAACACTGATAAGCGAATTGTTGAGATCATAAAAAAAGTTATGAGCTAAGACTTTATATTATAATATCGACCAAAGGCTTAAATGTTTGATGTTAAGAGTGTAAATATCCTTTAGTTTACTGTATTAAGTTAATAACTGTCTGTTACCTAGCCCTTTAGTATAGGGGTGTTTTGACTAATAAAAACCCTTCATTAATATAGAAATATATGTATATTTATTTTCGGCGTCCTATATATAGGCTTGACCAGCCGGCAGTTTTAGTACCAATACATAAGTTCTACTTAGACCGCAAGTGGAATTAAATTTGGAGCAAAAGTTTCAGGTGCGGGTGGTCTTCTGAAGTTAGTGCTGACCAAACTCTTTCTATTTCCGTATTAATAGATAGCGTTTTAGTGATTATGTTATGATTATTTTTTTGCGCAAAAGCAAAAGAAGTAATGGAAACAAAGGTTAAAATTAATGTCAAAAAAAACTGATTAAGCACTAGTGCCTCCAAGAATAAAACTAATCTTAATTTTAAAATTTAAGGAATTATTTAATAAAACTTGTACTACTAAATTAAGATGAAAGGACATTAATGACGGCTTGCGACAATCAATAGGGTAGCATGTGGACCACCAAGTCGAAAGTAGATAAATAATAAATTTTTACTAAATGTGAATATAAAAATACTAGATTTATTAGGTGTTTAGATTGTATCTATAAAAGTTAGAAATTCTAAACGAAGCGGTTAAGTTAACTATCTGGACTATTTTAGCTGAGAAAATGTAGTTTGAGCTTGTTGAATTAATTAACAAAATACAAACAAAGAGGGAGTGTATGAAAAATATTATTAAATTAATTTCTATATTAACATTAAGCTTAAGTTTATCTTGGCAGGCATTAGCGTCAGGCGGCGGTGATAACAGTGATGATACACGTCTGAAAGATGTTGTTGAGTATAACCTAGAAGGTAATCTTGGTCTTAAAGGTTATGACCCAGTATCTTACTTTCCAGAAGGTGGTGGTGAGCCACTAGAAGGTTCTAGTGAGTATAGTGTTGACTTTGGCGGAGTAACTTATAACTTTGCTAATGAAGCTAACATGACTTTATTTATAAATGCAGTTGCGACTGATAAAAATAATGTAAAATATGAGCCAACTTATGGTGGCTGGTGTGCATATGTTATGGGCTTAAACGGTGGAAAGGTTGATGTTGATCCAGAAACTTATGACTTCACAGGCGACAGACTACACTTATTTGCTAAAGGTGCTCTTGAGCCATGGTTAGCTGATAAGGAAAGTTTAGAGAAATCTGCCGACCGTAGATGGAGCAGAATCTTAAGACGTGCGAGAAGATAATTTATGAAAGTTGCTATTGTTATTCCAGCCTATAATGAGGAAAATTCAATTGGTTTAGTTTTGAACTCCATCCCAGATAAATTTAAATCACAAGTTGTAGTTGTGAATAACAATAGCTCAGATAATACGGCCCAAGTCGTTAGCGATTTGGGTTTTTCTGTTATTAGTGAAACTCGCCCAGGATACGGAAGTGCCTGCTTGAAAGGGGTGGATTTTGCTGAAAAAAATTTTAAATTTGATACCTTAGTATTTCTCGATGGTGATTTTAGTGATTTTCCATCTGACATTTATAGACATATTGAAAAGCAAAAACTCACAGGAGCTGATGTTGTTATTGGTTCCAGGAACTTAGGTGAAGCCGAGCCGGGCTCATTACTGCCGCAAGCAAAGTTTGGCAATTGGTTGGCGACTAGTTTAATGAATTTATTTACTGGTTCAAAATTCACTGATCTTGGACCTTTTAGATTAGTAAAAAAGACAGCCTATGACAAAATGAATATGCAAGACACAAACTTTGGCTGGACTATGGAGCTGCAAATTAAAGCGGTTAAATTAGGATTGCATTGTGAAGAAGTATCAGTCAGATACCGCAAGCGTGTGGGAGAGTCTAAAATTAGTGGGACCATCAAGGGCTCTGTTCTTGCCGGTTATAAAATATTATACACTCTTTTTAAGTACCTTGTGTTTATGCAAGTGCCAAAAAGCCAAGTAGCCAAAAAAAGCTAAGTACTCGGTCGCTCTAATTATATAATAATAATCCTTATCTAGATACCAAGAATACGAAAGACATAGCAGCAGCGAGAGTAGTATGGTTGGTGTATGCTTACTTACGATTGCAAAGGGTAAAAACCATAGAACATACCAAGGGTTAAATACGGGTGAAAGTAATAATAGAGACACTATTATTAGTAGGGCATATGCACTTGGAGTTTTTACTTTTTTGCTCACAAAACCAAAAAACATGATTACAAGTAATATTAATCCAGATAAAAATTTACCTGGCATTTCTGTGAGAAGCCCTTTTTTAACAAACAAAAAGATGTCTAAACCAAACAGGTACACTGCTTTAGTGGCAATAAATGATATCGGGTAGAATAGGCTCTCATTATTAACCCAATGTTTGGCAAAAGAACTAAAACCCGGCATAAATTTATCGCCAAATGCAAACGGGACTGAAAATATTAAAATTGTCACAAAACAAACAACAAGAGTACTAATTTTATTTTTACTAAATTTTATTAAAGCTGGAATTGCAAAGATAGGAGTCACTTTAATGAGAGTGGCAAGCCCTAAAAAGACAGGGCTTAAATAATTATTTTTAGTGCGCATATACTTTTCAATAAAGTATATAGACAGGGCAAAGAAAAATGCCAATATGGAGTCCAAGTGAGCAGAGTTTGCAATCTCTTTAATAACCACAGGGTTTAAAAAATAAAATAATGAATAGCTAATGTTGATTTCTCTTAATGTGAGCCATTTAATAAGTAAAAAACCTGTAGCTAAATCAAATAATATAAATATTATTTTAAGGCCAAATAGAGTTCCGCCGAAGGCAAAGCTATTAAAAGCAAAAACATACTGGGCAAGGGGTGGGTAAATAGTAGGAATATTTATATAACCAATGTCAATTCTGTAATCAGTGTCTAAGTGATCCAGCATTGTTGAGTTTGGAGCATAAATATATGGGTTTGTACCATTTGCTAAAACATGGCCGTCCCAACGATAACGATGAAAGTCGTCTTCTAGGATGGGGGTTGTAAAAAGAGCAATGGCTCGGGCGGCCAGTGCCACAACAATGATAGCTTTAAACTTAGTACTTTTCCTGCTGAATTCATGAAATTTAAACAAATATAATAGGGTTAAGCTCTGTAATAATGTTACAGAGAAAATTAGTCCAACGGCTATATTTTTGTTTTCTCCTGGATCAACAAAAAATATTAACTGTAATGCAATAAAAGCCATAATGGCGGCAAAAAAGGCTGTCATAATAGGTATTTATTTAACTCTGGATCTTGATATATTCAATTAAGAAAATCTAAAAGAATTATTCACTATAATTGAGTTCAATATTGGTTCTATTGCCTTTATATTGAAGTCACACAGTTAAGATCTTAGGAGGCTAATACAGTGAAATACTTTATACTATTAACAGCTTTGATAACTTTAGGAGCCTGCTCTGAAGGAGACCGTGGTTTACGCTTTTCAGATAATTACATAGAACAACAAAAAAGAGAAAAGGCCGCTCAAACGGCCAGTGGTTGTGCATTTGATGATATAGATTACCAAAGCACTGCAGATAAGTACTCAACATCCACTGAAACTTTAATTACAGAGTTACTTAGCAAATATGTAACAGGTTTAGAGCCAATAGACTCTTTTGATTTATCAGGTCAAGTTAACTACAAGTCTTGGGTTGCCAGCAGTGATGATAAAAAGAAGCTATGCGCTATTGTTAATCATTTTAATAACACTGATGCCAGTGGTTTTGAAGGGGACGAGAAAAAAGCCTTTTACATCAATGCTTATAATATTTTAACTATTGAGCTAATTTTAAAAAATTACTCTAATTTAGAGTTAGGCGATGATCGTGATCGCGAAAAATTCCCAGATGCCCGTAGTATTAAAAATATAAATAATCTTGGGGATAAAGTTTGGGAAACATTTAAGTGGAAGGTAGGAAGTGCCGCACTTACACTTGATCACATAGAAAAAAAGATCTTAATACCTATGAATGATGCTAGAATCCACTTTGCTATTAATTGCGCCTCTAAAGGTTGCCCACCATTACGCAATGAAGCCTTTAGTGTTACTAAGCTTGATGCTCAATTAGATGAGATGTCTAACTTTTTTGTGTCAAGTAGCGCTTATAGTGATTTTGAATTATTTGATGATTATGACCCAGAAAGTGGCGATGAGTACTTTTATCAAGTGTCTCGTATTTTTAGAGATGACTGGTATGCCCAGGATTTTAAAAATGACAAGACTTATGGTTCTGTGCGTGCTTTCTTAGTGAGGCATTTGCAAATTACTGATGAGGACTTAGGCTTTCCTAAAGCGGACTTAGAAAATGAGGAACTATGGGTAGAAGAGTATGACACCTATGATTGGAGTTTAAACGAGGTGGGAGAATAAATGAGATCTTTAATAAAACTATTCGTACTAAATTCGTTGGTATTTTTACTTATACCTGCTCAAGCAATGGATAGTATTTCCACTGGAGCTGTGACAAAACAAAAAATGCCCAGCGAGTATAAAAAGACTGAGAAGTACTCAAAGTTTGATTTACAATTAGGAATCAACGGCGGTTTTGACAGTAACCCTGTTCAATTGCCATCAGGTAATGAAGTCAACGCTAATTTTTATCAATTGAAACCGCAGGTATCATATGATCGCGAACTAGCAAGAGATTTATTTTTAATCACAAACTTAGAGGGCGATTATAAAGATTACGATGATAAAGTAGTTTCTAGTGTAAAGTCCGCTTTAAAAGTTCAGTTAGATGTTGGTTTAAGTTACTTTTTTAATCCAAGACATGAAATAGGTTTAACCACTTCAGGTCTTTTAAATAAAAGTTCAGGTCTTAACTTTACAAGTAATGGTTTGGACACGAAAGGAAGAAGCATTGATTACTTTCAGTTTTTTAATGAAGTTTACTATTCTTATAATCGTGAAAGGTTTAATGTAGAGCTATCTGCTAATGTGGTGAATAACATCAATGATAGCTTTGTTCAGGACGATGTTGCTGACAGCAATGGTCAATTTGCTGAATTTAAAGATGACTTTGATCAAACAGGATTAAAATTAAAACTGAATTATAAGCTCTCTGATGATTCAAATGTCTACATAGAGCCCTCTTACTCTAGAAGGTCATATCTAGAGCGTGCGGCAAGGTTTTCAGAAGGGTCTACAGGGCAAGCAGTTAACCCAAAACTCATTGAGCGTCATCAAGGCGTTGGGCTTGGCTATAAGTATGATGATAGTTTTGTAAGTTCTGAAGTTAAGGCATTATTTGTTCAAGAGCGTGACTTAGTTTTTAAAGCTAACGATGCCACTAGTTATGGTGTTGAAGGGAAGTTATCTGTGCCAATTGCAAGCTTATTTAAAGCAGGGGCTGAGTATAGTATCTCTAAGAGGGATTATGACAACTTTGTAACTAATCCACAGCAAAACCCAACATCAGGAAGTTTAAGAAATGACACTACACAGGCTTGGGGAATTTCTGCCTCGAAGCAATATGGACGAACTGATATCGAAATAAAATATAATGCCTTAAATAAAGACTCAAACTACAAACCATTTGGATCTAATATTGGATCGCAGTATAATGAAGATATTGTTACACTTGGTTTAAACATAAGACTATAGAGGAAAATATGAAGTTAATATTATTAGTATCCAGTTTATTATTAGCAACTACAACATTTGCTTCAGGTGGAGGGGGCGGAGGCTCTGGTGGTGCCGCTGCTGGTGGGTCCACTTCAAGAAGTAAAGAGGCCAGTCCAAAATCTGTTTATAAAGCGCGTGAAAATTTACGCGAAAGAATGCAAGCTAAAGCCACACCTACACAGGCGCCAACTTTATCTGCACATGATCAGACCTATTCAACATTAACATCTGTTTTGTCTAAAAGTGTTACTATGCTTTCTGGTGGGCAAAAAAGTAAAATCAACTATAATAGCATTTCATCTGCTGAAGTGAATAGTATCTCAAAGGAAATGCTTGCGCTTGATAAAAATACTGTAATGAATAAGTTTAGTAAGTCTGAGCGTTTGGCTTACTTTATTAATTTATATAACATCCTCACAATTAAGCTTATTAAAGATAATTATAAGACGGTTAAAAAAGGTAACTCTATTAAAAAAATTGGTAGTGTTTTTAAAGGCCCTTGGGACCAAAAGTTTTTTACTTTGTTTGGTAAAAAACATACCTTAAATGATATTGAACATGGGTTTATCAGGGGCGATAAATCTGGCTTTAAGCAAAGCACTAAGGAGTATAGTGATCCTCGTATTCACTTTGCTGTAAATTGCGCCTCTAAAGGTTGCCCGGCTTTATTAAACAAGGCTTTTACGGCAGGTAGTTTAGAGGCTGATTTACAAAAAACTATGGTTAGTTTCTTAAAAGACAGAAGTAGAAACTATGTTAAAGATGGAAAAAAACTTTACTTATCATCAATTTTCAAATGGTATAAAAAAGACTTCTCACGTGGATTAAAAGGCTATAAGTCTTTGAAGGATTTTGCTGCTAAAAATGCAGTATATCTTTCTGATAAACCATCAGAGATTGCGGCATTAAAAGCGCAAAAGTTATCTATTGGTTTTAGTGATTACGACTGGACCTTAAATGACTCGATCTAAAGCTGGTAAAACTGCATTTGCAATTTTTGTTAAAACTCCTGGCCTATCTCGTGTAAAAACCAGATTGGGCCATAAGGTGGGTGAGCACAATGCTAAAAAGTTTTATGAGTTAAGCCTAAATAAAATTAAATCAGAGTTTACTAAGCTTGAAAAAGATATTGGCTTTGATCAAGTTGATATCTATTGGGCGCTGGCTGAGCCCCTCAACCCCTTTCATTCCTTATATTGGAAGGACTATAAGTTTATCCACCAAAAAGGTGAACATTTAGGCACTAGAATTAGTAGTATATATAATCAATTAGTAGATGCCGGTTATAAGAAGGTAATTCTAATGGGGGCCGACTCACCTCAATTAACCAGTGTTGACTATATGCAATGGTACAGTTCTAAAATAAAAGAGAAGCAAGTTATTTTAGGGCCTGCCAGTGATGGTGGATTTTATACTTTTATTGGCGCATCTAAAATTAGTACCGAGATTTGGGAGTCCGTGAATTATAGTGAGTCCACAACAGCCGAACAGTTAGATAACAAACTAGTAGGTTCTGGTTTTAATATTTTTTATTTAAACAAACAGATGGATATAGATTTTTATGACGATTTAGAAGTGTTAGGACGTCAGTTAGCTATGGCGGAAGAGGCTTCTGTTGAACAGCAAGCACTCTTAAATTATATCTCTACCCACAAATTCAATTGATTTTAATTAAGTTGAGGATTTAAATTTGCTCCCAAGTTTATCTGTAGTTATTCCCATAAAAAATGAAATGTCATTAGGGTATCTAGATGCCATTTTAAAATCATATGCCTCGTTGAGTGGTGTTGAGCTCATTTGGGTGTCTGGAAAGTGCACTGATGGAAGTGACCAATATTTAAAGAGTAAGAACCAAAAGGTCATCGAAACAAATATTAATTCGCGAGCTGGGCGTTTAAATATTGGTATAAGCCATGCTAAGTGTGATTATATTTTACTTAATCATCCACGCTCAACCATAGAAAGGGGTGGGGCGGAAAAGTTAATTGCAAAGTTTGAGCAAACACCAATGATCTGGGGAGGCTTTACCCATAAGTTTAAAGACTCTGATCATTGGCTGTTAAATTTTACATCTTACTATTCTAACGAGTCTCGCTTTGATAAGCGTGGAATTGTCTATTTAGATCACTGTATTTTTTTTAATAGAGAGCTTTTATCTAGAGATAAGTTTCCTATTCCTGAAGTGGATATATTTGAAGACACATTATTTAGTAAAAAATTATTAAAAATTCAAAAACCAATCAGACTCCCAGAAGTTTCCACAACCTCACCAATTCGTTTTGAAAAAAATGGTATTTATAAGCAGTCCTATCTTAACCAAAAGCTTAAGTGGCAGCTGTATTTTGGTAAATCTCTAGAGCAAATGAATAAAAATTATGAAAAAGGCTTAGACTTAAATTCTAATTATTAACTCAAACTTCTGAATAAATATTTTAAAACTTGGCTTCAGTTCTTGGCTCTGAGTGCGCTTACGGCAGCATCGCGTCTTCGCACTCTGTCACCTTTACAGGTGAACACAATGCGGATACGCGAAGCGCGACACGATACTCAGGGCCAAGAACTGAAGCCAAGTTTTAAAATATTTATTCAGAAGCTTAGGTAATTAGCTCAATTTCCTAAACTAAAATTACTTAAATATGATTTTAAATAGGTCTTGTTTGATTTCAAATCTATTCCCGTCTTGCGTCATGGGATTCTCGTTGCGGCTCCTCAAAAAAAAGCTCAAAATTTACACGTAGCTTACATTGGGTTTAAGCGCTTGTACTAATGTCCCTAGAAGACGAGGTAGTTTTTGATAAGTAAAATGATTTTGGACATTAGGTTTTTACAAATTTTTGTAATGGCCTCTCTATTAAGCCTGGGAGTTTACCTTTATGACTTTACGCTGGGCCTGGAGCAAGTCATTTTAACTTTTATGGGTGGGTTATTAGCGCAGTTATTTTGGGTTAAAAAATATAACTTATCCAAAGCTAGTTTTTTAAGTGCGGGGATAACATGCATGGGATTGGTTTTGCTTTTAAGGACTAATACTCTTTGGCTGCACCCACTTATTGCTGTATTGGCCATTTCGTCAAAATTTATTTTACAAAAAAACAAACAGCATATTTTTAATCCAACAGCTATTGGCCTAGTTATAGCTTTAACATTTTTTTCAAGCAGTTGGTTATCGCCTGGGCAGTGGGGTAGCCAAATCTTATTGGCTTTTTGGTTAATTGCCATTGGCTCAGTACTAACTTTTAGAGCCAAACAGTTGGATATGGCCTGGTACTTTTTGTTGTTTTATTTAGGGGGAATGGCCCTTAGAAACTTATATTTAGGTTATGAGGTGGAAATATTAATTCATGCTGCTAAAAATGGCTCATTATTATTGTTTGCATTTTTTATGATCACTGACCCAAAAACTACACCGAATCATAAATATAGTAAAATTCTCTTTGCATTTATTATTGCAATGGGTAGCCTTATTTGTAGGTACTATTTTTATTTTAATCATAGTTATATTTACTGTTTGGTTGTTACCAGTTTGTTTGTACCACTATTTAATAAAAAATTTATTGCCCCTAAATTTCAATGGAGAGTTTATGAAAAAAAATCTATTACTTATTCTTATTAGTTTATTAATTAGCCCAAGCATTTATGCCTTCTGTGGTTTTTATGTGGCAAAAGGTGGTGCTGATATTTTTAATAAAGCCTCACAGGTTGTTATGGTGCGTGATGAGAATCGCACGGTGATAACAATGATGAATGATTTTGAGGGGGATTATAAAAACTTCGCCATGGTCATCCCAGTGCCACAAGTATTAGAAAAAAGCCAAATTAATGCCGGTGATAAAACTAATGTTAAGCATTTAGATGATTACACGGCTCCTAGGCTTGTGGAGTACCACGATGCAGACCCTTGTCAGCCGCGAATTATGCACAAGTTTGGTAGAAGTGGTATAGGCATTCAAAATGAATCCATGTTGGCGGCTAACTCAATGCCTGCAAAAAAGTTGGGTGTTAAAATTGAAGCCGAGTACACCGTGGGCGAATACGATATTGTTATTCTTTCAGCGAAAGAGTCTAATGGCCTAGAAACTTGGCTTCGACAAAATAAATACAATGTTCCAAAAGGGGCTAGTAAAGCGTTAAAGCCCTATATAAAACAAAAAATGAAATTTTTTGTGGCTAAAGTTAATATTAAAGAACAAAAAAAAGCAGGCTTAAATTTTTTACGTCCACTGCAAGTGGCCTTTGAATCGGAAAAGTTTATGCTTCCTATCCGCTTAGGTATGATCAATGCTAAGGGCCCACAGGAGCTTTTTGTTTATGTTTTAACTAAAAATGGCCGTGTTGAAACTTCAAATTACCCTAATGTTAAAATTCCATCAGATTTAGACTTACCCATATTTATTAAAGAGGAGTTTTCAGATTTTTATAAGTCCATGTTTGATCGCCAAGTTAAAAAAGAAGGTATGAAAGCTGTTTTTACAGAGTACTTTTGGGACATGGGTTGGTGCGATCCCTGTGCTGCTGATCCGCTGAGTGTTAAGCAATTAAGAAGTTTAGGAGTATTTTGGTTAGATGAGCCAAATTATAATAAAAGAAGAGGCGGAATTAGGCCAATGCCAATACCTCGAGGTGGAGCCAGAAATGTGAAAGTAACAAGGTTACATTTGCGCTATGATAAAAAAACATTTCCGCAAGATTTAATGTTTTATCAAACCAAAGACACTAAAAATTTTCAAGGACGTTACATACTAAGACACCCATTTAAATTTAAAGGAGATGGCAAGCCTCAGTGTGATAAGGGCAAAGAGTATGTTAAAAATTTACCAGCCCGTTTTGAAAAAGAAGCGCAAACACTAGCCCATATTACTGATTGGAAATTAAAAGACATCAGAAAAAAAATGAAGTTAGCTGGGAACAGTAGTTCCAAAAAGGGATGGTGGAAAAAACTCTGGGAGTAAGTGCGTAGTAAGTCCTTTAAAAAGCCTGGTTGAGTTAATGTAATCCGTGCTCAGACATGCTCCAGCTGCAATGAGTCGTTGCACGAGCTCATAGCAGCAACGCAACTGCGCGCGGATTACATTAACTCAACCAGGCTTTTTAAAGGGTTACTCACTAATGTTTGGTGGTACTCTTTTCTTGGTATAGATGAATAGATAACATGAGCTTTTAAAAGTAAGTGCTTAGCCTTAAGCTATGCCTAGACTACTGCCAAGAGAAGTTGTTTATTGGGCACCTATAAACATTATCGCGGTTGGACTTATTAAATTCGCTAACAATATGAATATTACTAGTTCTTTCACAAGAGCTAATTTTAAAGCTTTGGCCGTTAAGGGTTTCAAGCTCTTTGTCGTTTTTAAGGTATTTATTCATCCACTCGAAGTCTTCAAATAAAAATAAGTACTCCTTATTTGTTTTTTTATCTTTGGCTTTGATTACACAAACATCAGCTGTTTGCGGGTTAAGCTCACCACACCAGACTGTATCAATGATAGCCGAGATATTTTTTATAACTGTGTTTTTAATAAAGGTTTGATTTTGCCATGAAAAGAGATTTTCATTACAAGTTACATAGAAGTAATCACTATTAATTCTTTTGTACTCAAGGATAAGGTCTCGATCGTATAATGGATCACAAAACTCAACCTCAAAAAGTTCATTAGTATAGTCATTCATTGTTTTGTTGGTTGGAATATGCATCATGGCCCATGTATAGTCCTCAAAGACTAAGCCAAACTTTTTTCCTGTTACGATATCAGTTGTATAGATTATGCATTGATCACCTATGAATGGATCAACTTCTGAGCAGTAAACATCTTTTAATGGCCCACTAATGGTGTTTGGTATGTTTGCTGAAAAAGCATTTTGCACAAACAGTAGTGATAGAAGTAAGGTCGCAGTAATGATTATTTTCATGTAAGCCTCCTGTTTTGAATACGGATAATAAATACCCACAGGTGCTAAATTTGTACAATGAATAAGAAGAAAGCTATTATTCACATAATGTATGTGTGAATACTATCTTAATAGGGTTGTATTTTATTTGTCAGCTCAAACCTATTACATAAGGAGCGGCATGACTTTGATATAAACATACTCCATAATAACCCTTCAATTTGTATTTAAGGAGAGTAAAGATGAGTAACGACAAGCCAGTGCGTGTAAGGTTTGCCCCAAGTCCAACTGGATATTTACATGTTGGAGGTGCAAGAACAGCTCTCTATGATTTTTTATATGCTAAAAAATATAATGGAACTTTTGTATTACGAATTGAAGACACAGATGTGGAAAGAAGCACTGAAGAGGCTTTAAAAATGCAAATCCAAGACCTATCTTGGTTAGGCTTAAAGTGGGATGAGGGTGTTGACCCTGTAACCTTAGAGGATATGGGGCCCTATGGTCCATATAGGCAAAGTCAGCGCAAATCTATTTACGATAAGTACGCTCAGCAGTTGCTTGAAAAAGGAAATGCTTATTATTGTTTTTTATCTGATGAAGAAATCGATGCGCAGCGTGAGCAAGCTAAAAAAGAAGGGCGGCCTCCACAAGTAAATAGCCCTTATAAAGACTGGGACTTAGAAAAAGCTTTAGAGCATAAAAAAACTAGTGAAGTAAAGCCAGTTATTCGTTTTAAAACTCCAGATGTTAAAAAAGATTACTTGTTAAATGATTTAGTGAGAGGAGAGGTGAGGTTTCCATCTGATATGGTGGGAGACTTTGTAATGATCCGATCTAATGGAATGCCAGTTTATAATTTTTGTTGTGCAATTGATGATGCTCTTATGAAGCTAACCCATGTGTTCCGAGCTGAGGAGCATTTAAGTAATACTTTAAGGCAGATGATGATTTATGAAGCTTTAGGTTTTGATTTGCCACAGTTTGGTCACCTCTCAATTATTTTGGGTGAAGACCGCCAAAAATTAAGTAAGCGTCATGGAGCTACGAGTGTTAATGAATATAAAGAAAGAGGTTTTTTACCTGATGCTATGAATAACTTTTTAGCCTTATTAGGTTGGAGCTCTCCCGAAGCACAAGAAATTATGTCTATGGATGAAATGTCTCAACAGTTTTCCACTGAGCGTTTAAATTCAGCCAGTGCTGTGTTTGATGAAACTAAATTAAAGTGGGTGAACGCCACTCATTTGCGAGCGCTCCCTCATAATGAACTTTGGCAATTGCTACAGCCTTATTTTGATAAAGAAGGCTTTGATTTACCACAAGATAGTGATTGGCAGGACAAGGCCTTGTCTTTAATGAAAACATCTATGGAAACCTTAAAAGATGGAGTTGAGTTATTTAGGCCATTATCAAAGGGGAGCTTTTCATTGAGTGAAAAGGCCAGTGATGTTTTATCTTGGGAGCCAACTAAGCGTGTATTTGAAAAATGGATTTCCTTATTAAATGAGAGTGACAACATTGATGAGCAAGGCTTCATGAATATGCAAAATACCATCAAGAAAGAGTGTGAAGTAAAGGGTAAAAATTTGTTTATGCCAATACGTGTAGCAGTGATCGGTCAGCCTCATGGTGCTGAAGTAAAATTATTAGTGCCTTTAATGGAAAAATCTGAGCTATTAGAGCGTGCGCAAACAGCTTTAAATAGCTGTACATAATTATTTTATAGAATTGGTATTTTGTGACAGAAAATTAAAAAAATTATATTGTTCTATTTAAAGTATTGGAGTACGTTCTGAGCCACTAAAGGCTAGGGGGCGCTATGGTTAAAATATCTCTATTACTACTGTTACTTTTTTCGTTGGTTTCTTGCACTAAAAAGCAAAAAACAACTAAATCAGATACAATTGTATTTTGCTCAGAAGGAAGCCCAAAGTTATTTAATCCGCAATTAGCAGATGATGGCACCACTATTATGGCCACTGAGTCGACTATTTATAATCAACTAATTATGAAGTCGGCAAAAGACTTGAATACTATCCCAGGAATAGCTACAAAATGGGAAATATCTAAAGATAAATTAGAATATACCTTTACTCTTGGTAAAAATATTAGCTTCCATACGACCGACTATTTCACTCCCACTAGAAAACTTAACGCGGACGATGTAATTTGGACTTATAATAGAATGAGGGATAAATCTCACCCATACCACCGAGTGAGTGGTGGTAACTACAGTATATTTAACTCTCTAGGCTTTCCAGAGTTAATTAAAGACATAGTAATAATTGATGATCATAAAATTCGTTTTATTTTAAGTCAGCCCAACTCAACCTTTCTAGTTAATTTAACTCATGGGATAAATAGTATTTTATCAAAAGAATATGGTGAGCTACTTTTAAAAAATGGAAAAACACATGAGATAGATTTAAAGCCTATTGGTACTGGTCCATATAAATTTAAAAAATATGTTAAGGATACTTCAATTTTTTATACGGCTCATAAAGATTATTTTCTAGGCGAGGCTAAAACCAAAAAATTAGTTTTTAGTATTACACCTAATGCTACTGTACGTTTCCAAAAACTAAAAACAAGTGAGTGTCATATTTCAATTGATCCTGCTCCTGCAGATATTCAAGCTATAAAGGACCATAAAGATATTGAGTTATTAACCACTGTAGGTATGAACTTAGGTTATCTCGGGTACAATATGCGTAAAAAACCATTAGATAATATAAAAGTAAGACAGGCCATCGAATTAGCATTAGATAAGCCCAAGTATATTCGTCTAATATATAATAACCGAGCATCAGTAGCTACAACAGCTATGCCATCAACAGTATGGGGCTTTAATAAGAGCATTAAAATGAAAAACACTAATATTGAGGCGGCTAAAAAACTATTAAAAGAAGCTGGCTTTGATAATGGAATCGAAATCTCGTTATGGACTTTACCTGTTTCCAGACCCTATAACCCTAATGGAAAAAAAATGGGTGAGCTTATGATGGAAGACTTAAAAAAAATTGGGATTAAGGTAAAGCTAATAACTTATAAATGGGCTACATTTTTAGAGAAAACTGCTAAGGGTGAACATGATTTAGTTCAGCTAGGATGGTCCACTACAAGTGGTGACCCTGATGGCTTTTTAGGTATGCTTTTGGTTTGTGATTCAATCAAGACAGGGTTAAATGTTTCTGGGTGGTGTAACAAAGAGTATGACAAGTTAATTGCTAAAGGTAAGTTTGTAACTGATAAAGTTAAACGCACAGCTTTATATGAAAAAGCACAAGCTATTGCTGCACAAGAATTACCGATTTCGCCTATTGCCACTGCAAAAATATTTCGTGGGGCACGTAAAGAGGTTCAGGGCTATCATGTTAACCCTTTAGGTATTGAAAGATTTAATCATATAGTTATTAAATAACGATAACTAGAGTCTCAGTTTTAAACTTTGAATTATATAAGAAGGCTCATGCAGTATTTGAATTTTAAGAGGACAAGCCTTATAAGAGCATTGTAACCTTGTTTTTTTTTGATTATGTATAGAAGAAACTGACTTAGGAGAGGTCTAGATGATTAAAAAATATTTTTGTTTAATTTTTGTAATTTTATTTTCTGCAGCAGTAAAAGCTGACCCTGTTAGTTTATTACAGGCTGAGTTTCATCAGGCTTATGGGTTGGTATCCAGTTTAAAACCTGATGCCAAAGTTGGTGACTATTTAAATGAAACTTTATTTAACGATTATAGTGTTCTATGGCGAATTGAAAGTGAAGACGATATAGTCATAACTTTTTATAAAAACACTACTGAGAGATCTGATGACTTTAGAGTGACATATTATAAGTCAAAAAATATTGTTCCGGGTAAAGTTGTAATAAGAAGATTGGTTGGCAATATTTTAAATGGGCTTTGGGTTAATCATACTATTGATGTGAACAGTAGTACCTATATAGGTTCGCAAGGGCATAATGAATTATTTCTGGCTAAAGATGAGCTCGAATTGTTGAGGGAATGGAATATAGAGATATTTTAAGTGATTGCTGTTTCTAGGTTAGGAGGGTCTCAGCTTGAGACAGCTGAAAGCATTTTTAACAGCTGCCATAAGTATACACAGCTGTCTCAGATTGACTGCGCCATTCTAGCTCATATTAAAGCTAGTATTCAGGGGTAGGCATTGTCTATAAATATTTAAAATTATTATATTATTTGTTTTTCCATCTCTTTTTGAGAGCCAGGAAGCCTCACGCATTAGTTTGGCACAAAGCTTGAAGTATTAGTTCTCGTCGAATGATTAAGGATCGGGGAGGTCAAATGAAGTTAAGAAAGTTATGTGCATTATTGGTATGTTTTAGTTTGGTTGGACTAACAGCATGTACGGATAAAAAATCTAAGGATAGTAATAGCAGTAAAACAATTGATACTAATGCTATTCAAAAAAATAGCACTAGTTTAACTGAGTCGGCTGAGAATTTAGCATTGTCTGCTGAACAGTTAATGAGTCCAGTGTCATTTATGTATGCTGACTTAATATTTGATATGGCTTTAAAAAATGATCCAAATAATAAAAGAGCACAAGTTTACAAAACAATTTTAAAACCTTTGGTTTATATGAAGGGCTCAATGAAGAGAATTAAGCCTTTATTGCCTTACTTCACGAAGAGCCAAAGAAAGGGTTACAATGATTTTCTTAAGAATCACCCAGAAAGTGCATTAAGAACATTTTTGCTAGATGGTAAAGAGGATTTAAAAACTGAAAAAGATGTTCAAGTGTTTTTAGATGGTTACAGGGACCAATGGGAGCAAGTAAGAGTTTTTATGAAAAAGAATAAAGACCTTAAGCTTGATTTAAACCTGATGACTTTAGTTGCTATGAGAGATTCTATAGAAAGGGTTAGTGAAGAGTGTG
>CALLBC010000218.1 GCA_938001965.1 uncultured Bdellovibrionales bacterium
AGCCGTGCAGCAATAAATCAAGTTCACTTTGTTTAATCGTTTCCTGGCCAGCAAGATCTAACACATTCATAAAACCATTTTTATTTTCCATACGCTTGGTTAACAACATAAGTCCCGAGCCGTCAAACCACATAGCTTTTAAACGCTTTCTGTTTTTACCCAAAAAAATAAAATTATCACCAAAATCAATGTTTTTATTCATCTCCTCGCGGATAAAAAAACTAAGGCGCTCAAAACCAAAGCGCATATCTATTGGTTTTTGATAAATATAGACTTTAGATTCTTTTGGAATTAAATTCATAGTAGGCCTTCTGTTAATAGCTCTTTAAGTTGAATGAAAGTTAAACCATTAATTGATAGGCCTGTATGCCAATGCACTGATAGGTCACTAGTTTTGTTGTCGATAACTTTTAATTGCTTAAACTGTTTTTTGGACTCAATTCTTTTTCTCCAAGTATATATAGTTGATACAGCTATTTGAGTTACTGAGGCTAAAGTATTAGGGCTGTGGCCAGCTATCATCGAATTAGCAACTTGATTTCTAAAACTTGCCGGCCAATAAACCTTTTTACTGGTTAAGTTTTGGCTGCGTATATGATCTGCTCGTTTTTTTAGCTCTTGTAAATCCATAGAAACGGATTGTAATTGAATACTATTAGGTTAAAAAGACCGCCTAGGAGTTTAGGTTACGCCCAATAAAGGCACTGCCTTCTTGAAGAAACTTAGTTCTACGGAAGTCTTTCCAAAAATCAATGTTAGCTCTAATCATTAAACGGCCCTACTATTTATTTAAAAGTTATATGTATACTGAAGTGAGGGTACTAAGTCATAGCTCACTTCAGTAGTTACAACATCAAAGTTAGCCCAAGGTGGTTTCTTGTTATTAAAGGTATTATCATAATCATATATTGCGCTTGCAATAGTTAACCCTGCAGATATCAAAGCCAAACCTTTTGTTGTTCGGCGACTTGAAGCTTTGTAAATTCTCGTTAAGGAATAAAGGTTATAACCCCCGACTCCAATCACAGTTATTCTAGATAGTTTTCTCCAGCTTTTAATTCTATCTTCTAACTCTGTCTTTGTAGGGACTTTCCCATATCTTACTCTTCTTGAAATACTACTATTAGCTTCACTAACAGTCTTTTGATATTCCTCAAGGGTTTGAGAATGACAAGAAAATAAAGAAACTGTGTAAACATACAAAGCAGGCACAACATATGACTGAGACGGAATTTTATCCTGCTCTTCATTTAGACCAGGCTCACGAGATAATATAAAAGCAGAGAAGGCAGTCCCTATCGATGAGATCATTGCAGGCTTACTTGCACCAGGAATAGTTCCTTCTAAATGTGATGCCATACATCCTGATGCTATTGCATTATGGCCTAAGAATGTCGCAACTAATAAACTTACAATTCTCATTTTTTAATACTAAATGATTATTGTTTAGATGTATACTTTTAATTATTAATATTTGACTCAAGAAATACTGTTCTAGAACTATGTCTTCCTAGTAGGATCAAAGATTATATTATAGGAACCAGTAGCCTTAGAAGTTGGTATGTATTTTTTGCTATTTATGAAAATATTCCAAATGACTTACGTAAAAATAGCCGAGCTACATCTGTCATGATAATCCAACTGACAGGAGAACTGTTATGAAAAATATTTTTATTTTAATCGTTGTACTTATTTTTACTCTAGGCTGTGAAGACAGTAATGATCTTGCAGATGGCACTATAACTGCAGAAAAGGCCATAAGTTTAATTGCTGACCAAGAGGTTGACTGCCAACTTTACGGGCTTTATTCAACTTATTTGGGAACAGATGAAAACGGCGAAGATGTTTATGATGAGTTTTGGAACTTAGAACCTAATAGGTCATACGAAGTAAATCGCCCATCTAGTATCTGCAATGAAACTTTACGTGGACTAATATCACCCAATGATTTTCAATTTCAGTTCAACAGTAGCGGCGCAGTTGAGATATACAGCAACAGATACTCTGTTAGTGGATGCAGGGGCGAAACTAACGAATACACAGAGCAAGATTACACATCTTACCAAACACAAAATTGGGCAATCGATAACAACACAATTTTACTAAGCATTTCTGATTTTGCAGTAATCAAATTGAATAATTTTGAAATTAAAACTGAAGTTATCAATTTAACTGACGGGACAACTCAAGAAATTAAGACATTAGATATGTTTTCACCACAGTTATGGAACAACATATTAACTTTAGACGAAGCCATTGCAATAGATAGTAAAAGCCTTACACGACTCAACTGTATACTTCCAAAATAATATGCACTTAGCCAGACAATACTGGCTAAGTTTTATGTATATACTTAATAGAATAATATAGCTTACATCTCTTCATTATAGGCAATACTGTACTTAATACGACCAGAATCTGGAGTTTTCCAACTACCTTTATTAAGTCTGTACTGACTAGAAATATCGGGCGTTCCATTGGTTCCGGTACTTAGAGGCATAAAAATACGCCCCTCTTTTATGCTACCCATTTCCATATCAGCAGTACCTACCACAGTGACTTCAAATATTGCCTCGCCAGTTAAAGTAATTGGCTTTATATCTTTACTGCGCCAACGGGCGGCTTCAAAAGTGGCCGGGTAAGCTTCAGTCTTTTTTGTGGGAAAGTCGGAAGCCTTCCAAGTGGCAACAAGATTTCCATTTACGCGTAGCTGAACTTCACCAGAACCGGTTTGTCTCATCATACAAAGATGAACCTTATTAATAGTTTTAGTTCCTGGAACTTTCCAAATATTGCGAACAGAATCACCTGAATTTATATTTGAGTAACGGTCAGTTCCAGGCTCATCATCAGGGGCTGTCCCTTGATTGTAGTAAGGGTTGCCTTGAATACCGTTATTACCTTCAACAGTATAAACAGGATGACGCTCTAAGCTCTTCCATGTGCTAGTATCATTTTTTTGTGACATGGGAACCAAGCAGTCCTGAGTTGGGTCTTGAGTGCGATTAAGCCAGTTGCGTGCATAATCATCTGAATTTCCAGACCTAAAGTAATTTATTGAAGGGTAATTAGATTGGCCACCTCTAACTTGTTCAACCACAAGCCAATACCTGTCACCAATAGTAACACTAGTATTCCCATTATGCTTTTGACCGTTGATACTTGTAGTATGCGTCTTTGAATCATTGTTCCATGTTGCTCCTGGGTATTCAGCTAGAAAGGCGTTTTTATCTTTCCACTGGCTCATATCACCCACAGTCTCCTTACCAGTAAAAAGAACAGTTCTCATGTCTGGCTTACAGTTATTATCGGCAACCAGTAATACTCTAACTGTACCACCATTTCCTTTCGTGTAATGCCCTATACGACCAGGCTGATTATCGGCTCGCAAGTTAATTTGCAAAGAAGTAATTGTACTATGTATAGATCTAAAAGGAATGGCATGTCTTACTTGAGCTTTACTGTTATTAGGGTCAAAACTTAAATGTTGATTAGTATTATTGGTCGTACCATGAGTCACTCCCCATAGTTTTCCGGCACTGCTTATATCGTTATCAGGGCTATCTGGTGTTGTATCCGGATCAGTTGGACCATCAACAATAATATCAATATTTTTTGTATTCATCACCTGAGTTACTTCAACAGGTGCTGAAGTTGGGCCATCTCTAAATACAAGTAATGTTATAAAAACTTGCTTTCCATTTTGTGGCAAGTTCTCTACACTAAGACTACTCTCATTAAACTTCCCTTCACCAATATGATCATAAATATCTCTTTCTCCTGGTTGTGAACCAATCCAAAGGTCGTAAATAGTTGTGTCTTGTTTATCTAAATCTATCCATTGAAAATCAAATGAAGCTGCTAAATCCTGTTGACCATCATGAGTGAATGAAACTCTTGGAGTTGTTGTATCATCGTCCTTATCTGGAGTTGTATCTACCGGGCCACTTGGGCTGTCTACTAACTGACCAGTGTCACCATTTGAAGCTTGAGATTTAGTCTCTATAGACTCAAAAGATCCACAGTTATTGTATAAAACAAGTATGCTACATAAAGCGATAGTAGTTATTGTATACTTAAATTTCATAAACTATTCCTTAATACAGTAAAACTGTTTTAATTTTAAATTAATTTCAAGAAACCCTTATAGTATATTTGTAATAGTCATCATTTATTACACCTACTCTTTTACTCACATTCAGTTCTTAACTTTGGAGCTGAATTTAACATATCATTCCCTCTAATAACATGGGCTGATTCCAGTTCACTTGCCGTTCTTCTGGCTCCTAAATTATACGGTTGAGACGGAGACGTTATATAAAACTCATTATTAGTAATTTCTGAATTCTTACTATGCTCGATGGCCTTGCCAACAAAACTGTAATCGCGAACAATATTTTTAAAGTTAAAAAATTGATTATCTTTAATAATATTATTATTCGCAGACTCGTAACTATAAATACCCCAGGGTGCGTACTTTAAGTTAGTACTCGTTCCTCGATTATGTAAAGATAGTGCACTATTTTGATTACCACTTTTTCCTTGAAAAAAATTATCAGTAACAGGTTCAGGCTCAATTATAGGGGCATCACCTATACGAGTACTTGATGATGTGGCCTGTTCAATATTTATACTTTCAAATTCCGAGCAATTCTGAAATAAAAAGATAAGTACAAAGGCAGATATAGCATATTTAAAATATTTAAATAAATTCATAGCTCCCCACTTATCTTACTATATAAATATATCATAACCCCCTATGAACAAGCTATAGCTAATATGAATTATGCTCACTTATTAGGTACTTAGCCTCTATTGCTAGACTATTAATGTTTCAAACCAAGACAGAAATATTACTAGCTAAGTCCTGAGTCTAATCAAAGTAAATTAAAAAAATATGCTTTTACCTAATGGGGAGATCATCACATTTAAAAAGTTCGCTTTCATCTTTTTTTATCTGCCTAGAGGCATCCCTCAATGCCGTCCTCAATCCCTCTTCAACAACTGGGTGATAAAAAGGTAACTTTAAGGCTTCAAAAACTGTCATTCTTAGACTGATAGCCCAAGATAATAAATGAGCAAGATGCTCACCACTAGGAGCCTGCAATTCAGATCCTAATATTAATCCCGTTTCGCTATGAGCATAAACATGCAAAAGTCCTTGTTCTTTTAGTTTTACAATTGCGCGGCCCTGCCCTTCAAAACTCACCTTTCCAGTAATAAAACTGGCATTGCGTTTTTTTAGATCAGAGTAGCCTTCACCAATTATGGCAATATTGGGGTCAGAAAATGTAATGCCCAAAGGCACTCGCCTTTTAAAGCAAGTGACTTCATTAACAGAGTTAAACCCAGCAATTCTTCCTTCATCAGCCGCCTCATGAAGAATTGGCTTATCACCATTTACATCACCCGGCAAAAATATATGAGGAGCATCTTTAATTTCTTGAGTGTTAGGGTCAACCTCAGGAAGCCCACGCTCATTTAAATTGGCACCGATCACTTCAATACCAATATTATCAATATTAGGTTTTCTTCCTACCGACATTATAACTTTATCAAACTCAAAAAGTTTACCACTTATTTCAGCAGAAACTTTATCGCCACTTGGGTCGCCAACAAACTTCACTCCACCATCAAAAACAGGAAATTCTTTTTGTAGTTTATTAAAAGCATACTCTTGTAGCTCAGGGTCAGTTAACCCTCCCACCCTGCGCGACCTATTAACACCAACAACTTGTACTCCTAATTTAGATAGGGCTTGGCCAATTTCTAAGCCAATCACACCAAGGCCTACAACCAAAACTTTTTCAGGTAATACCTCTTGTTCAAAAAAAGTATCTGTATCAATAAAAAACTTCTTATAGTCAGCCCAAGCTTCTGGCAATATTGGTCTTGAACCAGTTGCTAATATAAATTTGTCTGCACTTAATTTTTCTCCATTCACTTCAATGACGTGTTTGTCTACAAACTTAGCCCTGCCCTTTAGTAGCTTATCATCCCACTCTGGCATGCTTGACAAAACCCCTCTTACAAACCGATCTCTTAGTGAGCGAACATGAGCCATTGTTACTTTATGATCTACACCCTGTATTTCACCCTTTAGAATTTTCATCTCTTTAAGAACATTAGCTCGCTTATAGTCATTGGCCACCTGAATAAGTACTTTTGAAGGCATACAACCTACACGTGCACAAGTTGTCCCAAATGGACCATCGTGCACAACTAAATAATTATTAGTTTTTTTTAAAACCTCTCTTCTTGCGGTAAGACCCGATGTTCCGGCCCCAATAATAATCACATCATACTTTTTCACAATAATTCCTTTC
>CALLBC010000219.1 GCA_938001965.1 uncultured Bdellovibrionales bacterium
AATAACAAAAATCACTGTTTGTTTGTTACTAGAGAAGGCCTCTTGCTTTTCGGCCACAGAGGTTTCACTTAAGTCATGAGACTGCCGTCCAGGGTAAAGAACAAAGCACTGATTGTTATTATCATGGATAAGCTTATTAACTGTGTGGTGTTTAATGAAGCTATAACCTCTAATAAATATGGAGTTTTCTAAGCAAGTATAAGCTAATCGACCTGTGGCAATTCGTTTACTAGCTTCTACGGGGTGAGTGAGAATAACAAAAGTGATATTAGGGTTAAAAGACTTAGCTATTGAACAAACGCAGGTATCCTCTGGTTGCCAACACTCTCGGCAACGAACCTTATATTTAGGCAAAGAACGATTAAAGTTCTTGCGATTTTTTAAATAAGCCTCTTTATTCAAAATAATATACCCTTGTTTCTTCAGAAAAATTATCTAAGTTTTCATTAGAAATATCAATAGCTTTAAATTTAGATAATGATATAAATTTTATCAAGCCTACTAACTTCAGGCCTGGAAATTTATTCGTGACACGCGCAGTTCTGCCCTTTGGGGCAGCTGTCTGAGCATGTTGCGAATAAATTGCCAGGCCTGAAGTGATAGGGTAAGCAAGAAAGTTTATTGCTTAAACTCAAGTATTTGTTTGGGACCCTTTTTGCCAGGGCGCTCAGTCCAGTGGTAGGCACAGTTTTTAGAGCATGTAATACTCTTGATAGGATCATCTTTAACTTCTTTAGCAATAAGAGCCGGGCTATCACAGCGGACACATTCAATTTCAATGGTTCCAGGCTGTCCAGTGTGCGGGCAAAGTTTATACTTCTTTGTTACTTGCAGGTTTTGATCCACTGCTACTCGGTGATCAAATACAAAACATTCGCCCTCATACTCATCATTTGGGTATTCTTCAATGTACTTAAGTATTCCACCATCTAGCTGGTAAACATTGTCATAGCCCATTTTGTTTAGCTCTAGTTGACCTTTTTCACAACGGATTCCACCAGTACAATACATTAAGATTTTTTTATCTTTAGGTATATTTTGTTCTTTAATGTACTTTGGAAAATCAGTAAAGACTTCAATATTAGGGTCCACAGCATTTTTAAACTTACCGATATGAGTTTCATACCAATTACGTGTATCAATGAGTAAAATGTCTTTTTCATTTTTTAAAACTTCGTTCCACTCTGTTGGAGTTAGATGGTGTCCTTTTTTATTTTCCGGAACTAGGTCAGGAGTGTTTAAGGTCACAATTTCAGGCCTTTGCTTTACTTTAAGTATTCTAAAGGGCTGTTTTTCAGAGTAAGAGTGTTTAAAGTTGATCTCATCATTTGTAAATAAGCTTTTAAAAAAGGATTCACTGGCATCAAGCACTTCTTTTGAAGGGGCAGAAAAAGTAGAGTTTACGCCTTCACCGGCTAATATAAATAAGCCTTTAATGTTATTATTTTTACCCCAGTTTTCAATTTGGCTTTGAACCGAATTTATATCATCTATGGGCTTAAATAAGTAAAATGTAGAAACATAAAATTGATTTTTTGACATAATTCACCTTAGGGCCTAGGGGGCTTTTTACGTCAGAGGCTGGGTTTTTGTCAATTTCATGGGAAGAGTCCTGTATAATTAATTCACGTATCTTAAGTGCTTGAAAGCTCTAAAATCCATAATTTATTGGTTTTTAAGCACTAGGCTCTACCTAAAAATTAAATCCTCAATGGCTCTGACATACTTCCGGTTAAATTTTAAGCTCAACTCAAACCTAAACCAATCTAGTATCTTAACTAACTCGATGAAACGTCAAAGAGCCCTAGTTGAATTTTCAGGGGGAATCTATTCACTTGCTATTTATGACGAATGCCGTTAATTTGCGAAAAAGAGGGCGTGCGCTCTCTTGCAAATGGCTGAGTTTAAAGGATAAATCGTGTTTTCAGGTATTATAGAAACCACCTCAAATATTGAAAAAGTTGTGGAAAAAAATAGCCAGCTTGTTATTTTCACGAAAAAACCAAGTAATTTTAAAGACATAAAAGTGGGTGACAGTATTTCTGTGGATGGAGTTTGTCTTACGGTAGAGCACTTTGATGAAAGTTTAATTCAATTCACCGTGGCCCATGAAACTATTCAGGTGACTGGCTGGTCATTGGAGTCTTTAAAAAACAAAAGTGTAAACTTAGAACGAGCTTTAGAAGTAAGTAGTCGTTTACATGGTCATTGGGTAACAGGGCATGTAGACAGTGTTTCAGAAATCACTTCTGTTGATTATGAAGGTGATAGTTTGATCCTGAAAATTAAAATGTTAAATGACTTTAAAAAACTAATTTGGAAGAAGGGGAGTGTGACCTTAAATGGAGTGAGCCTTACTGTGAACGAAGTTACAGACCACAATTTCTCTGTTTGTTTAATTCCAGAAACTTTAAGAGTAACTAATTTAGCAAAGTTAAAAGTAGGTAACTCTATTAATGTTGAATTTGATTATATGGCGCGAGCTGTAGTGAATTTTTTAGAAAATAGTAATGTGGATAATTTGCAATTAAAAGAAATTTTTAAAGGTGATTTAGATATTACAAAAGGTAATTATGCATAAAGTAAGTGAGTTAGTTGAAGATTTTAAAATGGGCAAAATGGTTATCTTAGTTGATGATGAAGATCGTGAGAACGAAGGTGATTTAATTTTAGCTGCCGACTATGTAACTCCTGCCTTAATTAACTTTATGGCTAAGGAAGCTCGCGGTTTAATTTGTTTAACCTTAACATCTGATAAAATAAAACAACTGGGCTTACCATTAATGGTGAGTGAGCATAGTAATTTATCTCCTAACGGAACAGCATTCACAATTAGTATTGAAGCCTCCACAGGTATTACAACTGGTATCTCTGCGGCAGACCGTGCCCATACAATTAAAGTAGCCGCTAAGCCCGATGCAAAGGCTACTGATATAATTATGCCTGGTCATATTTTTCCAATTAGAGCTCAAGATGGTGGGGTTTTAAAGCGTGCTGGTCACACAGAAGCCAGTATCGATTTATGCAAATTAGCTGAGTTAACTCCGGCTGCTGTAATCTGTGAAATTATGAATGAAGATGGAACTATGGCTCGAGTTCCAGAATTAAAAGAATTTGCAAAAGCTCATAATATTAAAATGGGAACGATTGCTGATCTTATTGAATATAGAATACAAAATGAAAGTTTTTTAGAGGTGGTTAATAAGGAGCCCTTCAGCTCAGAGCTTTGTGAAGATTTTGAACTTTATACTTTTATAAATAAGCTCAATAATAAATCCCATTATGCCTTTGTTAAAGGTAACCCGTTAGAGTGTGAAATCACAACTGTGCGAGTGCAGAAACAAAATATATTAAGTGATGTTTTTAGTGAGCCCGCTAAAAAAGACTCTAAAATTAATGTTGCTCTTGAGCTTTTAAATCAGGCAGAGTGTGGTGTGTTTGTTTATATTACTAGTGACGACAGTAACTCTGAAATATCTAAAGCAGATATGGAAAAAAGAGATTACGGGGTTGGTGCTCAAATTCTTAGGTCGCTTGGAGTAAAAGATATTCGTCTCATTACAAATAAACCTGAGTCCAAATTAGTTGGCTTAAATGGCTTTGGACTCTCAATAAACGAGACAATGACACTTTCTAAGCAAGGGCAAATTCATAAAATTGTAAAAGATTTTTCAGCTGATGATAAGGTGGTTCATTAGTGGGTGTTGTTGGGAAAATTTCTGAAGAAAATTTAAATGTGGATAAATCTTGGAAAGTTGCAATTATTCAAGCTTTGTTTAATCAAAATATTACTCAAAAGCTAACAGATAGCGCTCAGTCAAAATTAGTTGAGCTAGGTTTGCCAAGTAATAATGTTAAAGTGTTCCAAGTGCCGGGTGCTCTAGAGATTCCTTTAGCAGTTCAATTAGCTTTTGATGGGGGCTATGATGCTGCCATTGCTACTGGCGCAGTTATTCGTGGAGAAACAACTCATTATGAATACGTTTGCAATGGAATTGAGCGTGGTTGTACTCATATTCAACTTGAAACAAAGAAGCCAATTGCCCAGGCAGTATTAACAACTGAAAACTTAGAACAAGCATTAGACCGCTGTGGTGGAAACCATGGTGATAAAGGGCAAGAGGCTGCAGAAGTGATTGTTAGTATGTTAAATTTAAAAAAATCGATTAAGAGTAATTTATAATTAGCTTTTTATTCTACAAGGCTTGGAAATGAGCGAAAAAGATTTAAAATATTCAGATCCAGTTGTGGAAAGTAAAAAAAGAAAGCGTGAGTACTTTTTAATATTCTCTATTGGGATTTTATTTTTATTTTTAACATGGGTAGAGTTTAAGCTATTTGGCATTAGCCAAAGCCTGCCGTTCATGTACTCAATTTTCTTTTTTGGTTTAGTTAATTTTAATATAATTTTATTTTTAATATTAATTTTCTTTTTATTCAGAAATATTGCTAAAAGTTTTACAACTAAAGAACGTGGCTTTACCTCAAAATCATTAAAGGCTAAGTTAATCACTGCTTTTGTTGGCTTTAGTTTTGTTCCTACAGCCTTAATGTTTTTAATTTCAGTTTTTTACATTAATAATAGTTTTGAAAAATGGTTTAACCAAAAAATGATGGGCGTATTAAAAAGCTCCCTTGAAATAACAAACACATACTTTATTGACTCTAAGGAAAAAAATTATCACTTTGCTGAGATTATATCTAAAAGTTTAGCTAAGCTTGAAGACGAAAAAAAGATTAAGTTGCATTTGAGCACACAGTTACAAAAATACCAGCTGGGTACAGTAGAATACTATAACGGGCTGTGGGGAGATCGCATACTTGTGTCGTCACTAGCAGATTCTATCCCAGAAGTTCCGCCAATCAGTCTAGAGTTTAGGAAAAAAGGTGTTAGTGAGCGCTTAGATTCCAGCACAATTTATCACTTTGGTGAAGGTAATTTAATTAGGGTTATTGTTCCATCAATGATAAAGGGGGAGAAAGGGGCTGTGGTTGTGTCTACCTTTGTGCCACTCTCGCTAATTTCTAAAATGGATGACATTGCATCAGCTTATGAAAACTTTAAAGACACTAACACTATTGCCTATCCATTAAAGTCTATATATCTAATTATTTTAGTTTTGATGACATTAACAATTTTACTTTTTGCCACTTGGTTTGGTTTTTATTTAGCTAAACACTTAAGTATCCCTTTAGTGTCTCTTTCAGAGGCAGCCACTGGCATAGCAAAGGGTAAGTATAAAAAAGTTGAAGTGAGAGCCACCTCTCCTGAAATTAACCAACTTGTTTCGAACTTTAATATCATGTCCGAGGACTTAGAGGCCTATCAAAATAAAATTAATAAGGCCAACTCAGAACTTAAAAATACACTTAATCAGTTGGACGAAAGTAGCAGGTACCTAGAAGTTATTCTTGAAAATGTGAATACTGGGGTTGTGTCCGTAAATAATGACGGTGTGATTACAATGTTAAATGATTATGCCTCCACAATTTTAGCGGTTACCTCCTCTGACTTTATTGGCAAACATGTTGCTGATGTGTTGAGCCCTGACAAAGCTAAAATTTTAGAGCAAATGTTGCGAAGCCTAAATAGAACTGGGAAAAATCATGTAAATAAAGAAGTGCAAATGTCCATTGCTGGTCGTATGGTGCCATTGCAGCTCACTTTATCCTTGTTGAAGGATAAAGATGGAAATGAATTGGGTCGAGTATTGGTGTTTCATGACTTAACGGTTTTAGTTAATGCGCAAAGAACTGCTGCTTGGCGAGAGGTTGCAAAAAGAATAGCCCACGAGATTAAAAACCCACTAACTCCAATTAAGTTATCTGCACAAAGGTTACAAAAAAAGTTTTCAGATCAGTTAAAAGATCAAGCCTTTGAAGATTGTACATCAACTATTATTGATCAAGTTGATAATATTAAAGGGCTAGTTAATGAGTTTAGTTTATATGCTCGTCTTCCTAAGCCAGAGTTAAAATTAAATGATTTAAATTTAACGATTGATGAATCATTAAGTTTATTTAGGCAGGCACACAAGAAGTTAAATTTTAAATTTAAACCTGATGCAGATTTAAAAAAATTCTTTTTTGATAAGAGGCAAATTCAAAGAGTTATTACTAACCTAGTGGATAACTCAATATCTGCGGGTAAAGATTTAGAAAACTTAAATATTGAAGTGGTTACTCAGTATGTTGAAGATAAAAATCTTGCTAAGATTCTAGTGATAGATGATGGAGAAGGTGTGACCTCTGGGGTTTTGGCTCATATTTTTGAGCCTTATGTGACAACTAAAAAAGACGGGTCAGGCCTAGGTTTGGCTATTGTAAAGAAGACTATTGAAGATCATGATGGTGCTATTACTGCTAAAAGATCTAGCAGTGGTGGTTTGGAAGTAAAAATTGAGTTGCCAGTATTAGACTCAGTAGATAAAAACTTAGTTTAAGAGGATATTTAAATGGGAAATGAAAACATTAAAATTTTAGTAGTAGACGATGAACCAGCTATCAGAAAGGTTTTAACTGACTCCTTAAAGGACGAAGGTTTTAATGTGGAGTCTGCTGAAGATGGTTTAAATGGTTTAAAGGCAATTAGTATTTTTAGGCCGCATATTGTTTTACTGGATATTTGGATGCCAGGAGATTTGGATGGGCTAGATGTTTTAAAAAAATCGAGAGTTGAATTTCCAAATGTGCAATTCATAATTATGTCTGGGCATGGAACAATAGAAACTGCTGTTCAGGCAACAAAATTGGGTGCCTGGGATTTTATAGAAAAACCTATTTCTATGGATAAGGTTTCAATTTTAATTAGCAATATTTTAAATTACCAGGAAGAAAAAAATGAAAAGCAGTCCTTGTTAAATCGTTTAAGGCAAAATTTTGCATTGATTGGAAATAGTCCATCAATGAAGAGTTTAAAGCAGTTAATCTCTAGGATATCTGCTACGGAGTCTTGGGTTTTGATTAACGGTGATCAAGGTTGTGGTAAGGAGCTCGTAGCACAAAATATTCATTATTTAAGTGATAGGGCTGGCCAGTCATATGTAAAAGTGAGCTGTCGTTCTGTGCCAATTGATTTAATTGATATTGAACTGTTTGGCCATGAAAAAGGAGCCTTTGTTGGCGCTGACTCTAGTAAAAAAGGAAAACTGGAACTGGCTCATAGAGGAACATTGTTTCTTGAAGAAGTAGGGCACTTAAACTTAGCCACTCAACAAAAACTACTAGAGTTTTTGAAGTCAGGTTCAGTAGTTAGATTGGGTGGTAAGCAAGCCCATGAAGTGAACATTAGAGTCATTGCTTCTAGTAGTGAAAACATTAAAGAAAAAGTAGCCAATGGTGAGTTTTTAGAAGATTTTTATAACCGACTTAATACTGTTCCAATTAATTTGCCGGCTTTAAAAGACAAAAAACAAGACATTGCATTACTTGCTAGTCATTTTGGAGAGCGCTTCATACAGCAAGGCGGCGAGTTGTATAAAACTTTCTCTGAAAAATCATTAACTATTTTGGCTCAATACGATTGGCCAGGTAATATTACTGAACTAAAAAACTTTGTGGAAAGGGTATATATTCTCACTCCCAATGACAGTATTGAGGTTCATGACCTAAAATACGCCGGTCTTCCAATGATGAATAATATTGTTAGCGGTATTCCCTCAGATAAAACCTTCAGAGAAGCAAGGGCTCAGTTTGAAAAGGAATTTTTAATTAGAAAAATCACTGAAAATGATGGTAACATAAGTAAGACCGCTGAAACCATTGGGTTAGAGCGTAGTTATTTACATCGAAAAATTAAACTATATGGAATTGAAGTATGAAGTGGAGTAAGACATTTTTATATACCTTAAAGGAAGACCCTGCTGATGCTGAAATTCCAAGTCATAAACTTCTTATGCGCGGTGGTTACATCAGAAAGCTTTCTTCTGGAATTTTTACCTATGGAAATTTAGCTTTAAGGGTTATTCGTAAGATTGAGAATATTTTGCGTGAAGAGCTAAATGCTAAGGATTGCACTGAGGTTTTAATGCCAATGGTGCAACCTAAAGAACTATGGGATGAGACAGGCCGTTGGGACTCTACCCATGACATATTACAAAAATTAAAAGATAGAAACAACAGAGAGCATTGCCTTGGTGGTACTCACGAAGAGGTAATTACTGACTACATTCGCCGTGATTTAAAAAGTTATAGGAATATGCCAATTAATCTTTATCAAATACAAACTAAGTACAGAAACGAGATTAGGCCTCGTTTTGGCTTGATGCGTGGTCGTGAGTTTATAATGAAGGACGCTTACAGCTTTGATGTTGATAAAGAGTCAGCATTAAAATCTTATGAAGTCATGAAAGAAACTTATAACCGAATCTTTACTCGCTTAGGGCTGACATTTAGAGGCGTTGATGCGGATTCAGGTGGAATTGGTGGTGACTTATCACAGGAGTTCCATGTTCTTGCAGAAAGTGGAGAAGATGCTCTGTTGGTTTCTGAAGACGGTAACTTTGCTGCCAATGCTGAGATATGCCCAGCTGTGGATATGAATCCAGTGGATAACTCTGCAGTGGCAGAAATTCCAATGGAAGAGTTTGCAACTCCTGGTTTAAGAACAATCGCTGACTTAAGTAAAAGCACTGGTGTGGCTGAGTCAGAGCTAGTCAAGACTATGTATTTCCTTATTGAGGGCGATAAAAAGGATAAGCCAATAGCTATTCTTTTAAGGGGCTCTGACGAAGTAAACCCTATTAAGCTTAAAAATTATTTTAACCTTTCTGTTGAGCCAAGGCTTTTGCATGATGGGGAAGTGAAAGAGCTTACTGGTGCAAGCCCAGGAAGTTGTGGGCCAGTGGGGTTAGACATTCCAATCTATTTAGATAACGGAGTGGCTAAATTAAAAAACTATATTGTTGGTGCTAATAAAGATGATGTGCATTTAAAAAACGTAAATCACGGAAGGGACTACAAGTCAGAAGCCATAGCAGATTTTCGTTTAGCTAAAGAAGGGGACAAAAACCCGCAGGGCAGTGGTGCACTTAAGGCTTATCGTGGAATTGAAGTGGGGCATATATTTTATTTAGGTACAAAATACTCTAAAAGCATGAAAGCTCAGTATTTGGATAGCAATGGCAGACAACAAGATATTGAAATGGGTTGTTATGGTATGGGTGTAACAAGAACCTTACAGGCCGCTATTGAGCAAAACCATGATGAAAATGGAATTATTTGGCCAGTTTCCATGGCACCTTTTCAAGTTCATATTTGCCACTTAGACCCAAAAGATGAAGCTGTTAATTCTGCGGCTGAAAATATTTATGCTGAGCTTACTAAAAAATCAGTTGAAGTTTTATTGGATGACCGCAAAGAGCGACCAGGCTTTAAATTTAAAGATGCTGACTTATTAGGTATGCCTTTAAGAATTACTATTGGTAAGCGTGGTATAGAAAACAACGAAGTGGAAGTTAAGGAAAGACGCACGGGTACAGTTCATAAATTATCTATTGATAAAGTGGTCGATTTTGTATATACTTGGTTAGAGAAAAACAAAAGTTAAGGTGCCGTCATCCAGAGCGTAGCGACGGATCTACTCCGCATAAAGAAGGCTTTTGTTAAACATCAATTAAGGAAGGAATTTGAATTTAAAACAACCTTACTTTGTAGCTTTAGACTTAGACGACCCAAATAAAATTTTAAATATTGCAAATAATCTTAAAGATCATGTTGGTGGTTTTAAGCTGGGACCTCGTTTACTACTCAGGTATGGGCAAGAGTTCTCACTAAAAGTGGCTGAGCTTGCGCCATTATTTATTGATCACAAGTTTTACGATATTCCCAATACCATGTTGAGTTCAGTAAAGGCGGCTTTTGATCTTGGTGCTAGCTTCACAACTGTGCATGCTGCTTGCGGGCCGGAGGCTTTGTATGAGCTTGCAAAGCTAGAAACAGAACTAAATAAAATAAGACCATTTAAAATACTAGCAGTAACAGTTCTAACAAGTTTTTCAGAAGCTAATAAGCCTGTTCATTGGCAAGAAAACTCAATTGAAAAAGCAATTATTGGTTTAGTCGAGCAAGCCACAAAATGTGGAATTACAGGCTTAGTTTGTTCGCCATTTGAGGCAAAAATTATTAGAGAAAAATTTCCAGAAAATTATATTGTTACACCTGGGGTAAGATTGGCCGGCGGAGATGCTGGTGACCAAAAAAGAGTAATGACACCTGATAAGGCCATAGCTATGGGAGCCTCTTCATTAGTTATTGGTAGGCCAATAGTAAATGCAGAGGACCCTATGTCAGTAGTTCAAGAAATAAATAAACTATGTAATTAGTAATAGCTTTTTTAAACTTAAAGCCCAATAATATTATCCATGCTCAAACATGCTCCAGCTGCAATGGTTCACTGCGTAACCCAATAGCGTCAACGCAACTGCGCGTGGATAATATTATTGGGTTTTAAGTTTAAAAAAATATTACAATAATTAGCTAGGATGATCTAAGAATACTTTGCGATGATCTTTCAAAGTGCTAGAGTTTTATATTTCAAGAATATAATATTAGAAAATTAATGGAGCTGTAGTGAAAATTTTAACTTTATTGTTTATGAGCCTATTGGCTTTAGGCTGTGCAAACTCAAATAAAAGTAAAACTAGTGATTCTAATCAAGGTAAGATAATTGCAGATTGCCAGGTGCTTGATGTTAACAGTAAAAAACTTCATAAGCTTAAAAGGGTTGATAATACTCAGCGCTTTGAATCCCTTATTGGCGATGTAAGGGTGGGAGTTACAATGGAAGATCCTTTTCTTTTCATTCATAATTCTATAAACACTGTAGTTAGGTGGAGATATTTTATTCTTTCTTCTGGTGCTGAGCTTAAATCATTTAGGCAGGAAAGTTTTATCTCAAAAGGCCGGGGTTCGCTAGGGGAGTTTTTAGTAACTTACTCACCTAGGTTGAAACCTAATTACGAGCAGTTAATCACAAGCTTTCAAAATCATAAGGGTCATTCTCTTCGTTTATACTGCCTAAATACTGTGGTTGAAGCAGATTCAACAAAAAAAATCTTATTAAAAGAGTCTAATGGAAACTATTATCGAAGTTCTGATGATTAATTATTTTTAGCAAAAGGGTTGGAGTGGTTAAAAAATTAGTTAAGCCCTATTATACAGTGGTTTTCGTCAGTAAGTTGAAAGAGCCTACTGAAGGCTACTCTATAGCTGCAAATAAAATGATGGAGATGGCCTCAAGTCAGCCAGGTTTTTTAGGTGCAGACAGTGTTAGAGATGATTACGGCTTGGGAATTACAGTTTCTTATTGGAAAGATTTAGACAGTATTCATTCTTGGAAGGAAAATAAAGAGCACATGCTAGTACAAGAAAAATCAGGCCAATGGTACGAAAATTACTCCATACATATTGGCCTGGTAAATTAATTTAAAATATTTTTTTCGCTATTACTGATGTAAATGGTGTTACGTCTCCATCAGCAGACGTCATATGAAGACCAACATTTAACCCGAAGGCATAATCTCTGTTAACTTCTCTAGTGTAGCCAATAGATCCATTAATAACATTTCTTTGTCCACTAAAAGTTCTTCTTGTTCCTGCGCCAATTGAGCCTTCTAAATATAGGTTATTAGCGTCTTTAAGAATATTAAGTCGACCTAGTGCTTCTGCAAAAAAGTATTTAGACTCACGGCTTTCAGAATTATAAATAGGAACATTACCTCTAACACCTAAAGTGATCCAGCGACCAAGGTCAGCCATTATTCCAGCAGTTAAATAATAGGTTTCGCCCTCAGTAATGGAGCTAGATAAAAAACCACCTTCCATTGAGATTATTGATTTTTCAACCTGTAAGTTATTGGTATTAGTTCTGGCTTTTGTTGAGTAACTTTCAGCCAATAAATTTGAACTAAAAAATAATATAATAGATAGTAAAACAGACCTCATGAGCAACCCCTTTTGCTTAATAACGTTTAATAAATAAATCATACATTAAGCTTGTTTAAGGTCAATTTTAATTTAGGCCGCTTTAGGTTTAATAAAAAGGCCCTTTAGCTGAAAAATCCCAACCACTACAAGCCCTGCAATAAAGCCAATAATTAAGTTCTGTAGGTGTTCATTGAGATAATAATGCACATGGAAGGTGTGGGCTAAAATTCCACCGCCCACTAAAAGCATAGCTAAAGTACCAACAATGCCAAGTCCTTTCATAATATAAGGCATAGAGCTAACAAAGGCAGAGCCAATTCTTTTAAAACCTTTTTTGATTAAGTAAAGGCCAAGATCATCAATTTTAACTATTAAGGCAACAAGTCCATATATTAAGATAGAGGCAGCAATACCAACAATAGTTAGTACAAGAATTTGAGTTAGAAGGTCTTTGTCAGCAACTGTTCCTTGGGCAATCACGATTATTTCAATGGATAAGATAAGGTCAGTACGAACTGCGCCCTTGATCTTTTCTTTTTCTGGAACATCACTTGCTTTTAATTGAGCTCCACCTTTTTTAGGAAAAAGCTTTTCAATAATTTTATGCACTCCCTCATAAGACAGGTATAAACCACCGAGTACAAGAATCCATGTAATTAAAGGAGGGTAAACTAAAAGAAGGACTAAAATGCCAACAATGCAATAGACCTTATTAATTAGTGAGCCCCAAAAAATAGCTTTTACAATGGGGAGTTCGCGATTAGGTTTCACACCTTGAACAGCTCCGGCATTCACAGCGAGGTCATCAGACATTAATGCGCTGGTTTTGTGGATTGCAGATTTAGTCATAACAGCCACATCATCTAGAGTGGCAGCAATATCATCGAGTAGAGTAAGTAAATTAACCATATTTTGATTATACGAATGAAATTAATAAAAGCTAGCATCGGAGCATAATATAAAAAGTATGAATTTTGGGCATATCTTCGCCATGTAACTCCAAACCTCTGGATATTTTTAAAAACTTTGCCTTAGCTTTTGGCCCTGAGTGCGCTTACGGCAGCATCGCGTCTTCGCACTCTGTCACCTTTCAGGTGAACACAGCGCGGATACGCGAAGCGCGACGCGATATTCAAAATAAATGCTAAGACGAAACTTTTAAAATACTTATCCAGGGGCTTGGACTAGTTATTAGCTTCAAGATACTCTCGTGTTCTTTGAAACAGCTCTTGGTTACTTTTGTTTAATTCTTTTTGTAGCTTAGTATGGAATTGACTCGAATTACTAAAGTGTGAATCTCCCATCTGTGACTTAGCAACAAGGTGAAAAATTTGATTCACTGAAGAGTTAGATTTCACTGTAATTTTAAATTGATAATCTTGTCCAGCTTCAGCTGATGTAATGTAAGAGCTTTTTGATCCATTTAAAATAGAAAAGCCATTAGGAATGACCCACTTAACTTCTACATTTTTCATACTTGAGCTGGTTTTTAAGTACCCTGTAAGTGTAAAGGTATCTCCCTCTGATACTTCATCCTCATCACTAATAATATGAGTCATCATGGGAGCAGCTAATTTTTTTGTATGCTTTAACAATGGATTCTTAATAAACGACGTAGTAGTTACTTTTGGTTGAGTTGCAGCAGCTGGGGTACGTTTTGAGGTTTCTACTTTTGGGTTATCATTAATGGAGGCAACCAAAATAAATGAAAGGCCGAATAGAAAATTTCTAAACAGTGCCCATTTGCTAATTTTATTTTTGTTGCTAGAGTTTACGGACATAATCTTATTCCCCCAATTAGTATTTCGTAATCTGTACTTCCACCGGCAGCAGCTGGATTGGTGTCAGGCATTGCTGTAATATGATGTGTTTTTACTTTTACATTTATTAAATAGTCACCCGCAGGTAAATTTGAAATATTAACGGTTTGGCTTTCAACATCGAGTGTAGGAGATGTTGCAGGAAAGCTATTGTCCATGCCAAGAATACTTGACTGTGATCCATAATCGGCACTTTCATTATATATAAATAAATCTAAATCGGCTTCAACGCCAGAACTTGTAAGGTAATTGAGCTGAAAAGTAGCTGGGCCTGAGCTAATCATTTTAAAGTGATAAAAGTCATTATTGTAAAATAAGTGTGAAGTTTCAAACTCATGCTCGAACTCAGCATCCCTGTCCTCATTGAGTGGGTTAATATTAAAGTTTCTAGTTCCGCAAGACCCACCGGTAGTAACTATTTGAGCATAGTGTTCTCTGTCATCTTGTTGTCCGTTTTCTGCAATTGACCTAAGTGGTCCCCAGTCGCTAATTGGTGTACTTACCCCATCAGTTAGGTTGTTTTGTATGGAGTGTAGTAATCCAACATCTCTAAACTTTGAGTCTGCGCCAGAGATAAAACCATTTCCATTTGTAATTCCAGCCCATATTTCATTAAAGGCACCACTTACACTTTCTCCGTCCACATTCGTATCAAAGACATCCCAAAGAGCTCTAGTGATTGCAAATTCTCTAAAGTTTCCTTCGCCACTGGTAGTTGGCATATCACAGCCAGGAGTAAGTGAAGTGCAGCCGGCATCTTTTGTTTCTAGTGGAATATCTAATATTAGTGAAGTAACGCCATCAGTATTTCCTGAGGTGTCGATGTACATTGGAGAAGTACTAGCTTCTCCATAATTAACTGCTGCTTGAAAAAAATTACCCCAAGCTTCACTAAATGCAAGGCGTGGATCAATAGCAAATTTTCCTGAGTGCGATCCACCTGGAGAGTCAGAATCTGAATATTTATCTTCTAAAAAATGTCCATACTCATGAATTATAATAGTATCATCAAAATGATCAGTATCAGATGAGTCAACATCGCCATTAATTCCACCTAAAATAAAAAGGCGGCTAAAACCAGGCAAATAAAAGCTTAATCCAGAGGTGGGCGCGCCAAAATAAGTATTTGGGTTGAATCCCTTTTCCCAGTATATTGAAACTTTATCGGCAACCGTAAAATCAGAACATCCTGTTACATCAGCTGAGCAGGTGCCAGCCTCAGATCTTAAAAAGTCATTGGCTTTTACGATTAGATCTAAAATATGAAAAGCAGCACCGACAACACTATTGCGAGCTTCAGCATTTATATTTCCAATGTCTTTAGTAACATTTGCAGTAAAAACTTTTGAAACTGAATAGTGTTTATTTTGTTCAGGCATATTTAAAACTGAAACTTTAGCAAACGAGTTATTAGCTCTTGAGTTTATATAAATAGTAAAGCTAGAAGTACTTTGTGGTAGTTGAAAATTAAAATCACCATTCTCATCAGTTTCTGCACATTGAACTCTTGACCCGTTGGAATCGAGTACAACAATCTCTGCCCTTCTAATGGCGTTACCAGGAACTGGAGACCCTAACCCATTTGAAATACCAGTATCAAATGACTCTCTTTGTTCATAGGTTGCATTGCCAGTTATTGTTACAGGAGAGCCACTATAAATTATTGGATTTGAACAATAAGCAGACTCAGAAACTCCAGTGTAAGTAGGGCTAATCCGACCATTGACTGATTTTATGTATGAGCTTTCGGCAAGACCACAAGAGGTTGAGGTAATCGCAACAAATGCCAGAGCCAATATTAGAAGTAATGTGCGATATATATGCATAGTGTATTTATCGGTAAAGTTGTACGAATAGTTTAGTAATTAATTAATATTTTTAGGTACTTATATAGATTCAAAACGATACAAGATTAATTAAAATTATGTGTTTTATGTCAAAGGATTGAGCAAAAATTAAGTTAAAAATAGGTTTGTTATTTAGGTTTAAAGTCTGGTCAAAAAAATTGAAGAGTTGCGTCCCAAATTGAGAAACTAAATATCTACTACAATTGGCCACAGACATAAGACTTGTTAAATTTAGCCTAAGAAATAGACCTTTTTGGTGTTGTAACTAATTCAAGTAGTTTAACAACTAATAATATGTTAATTTTGAATTGTTCAATATTTTTTGTAGAACTTTAAATTACATACTTTGGAGATGGTTTTTGGAAAAAGGGTTTAATACAGACTTAGAAGTTAAAGGTCGTATTTATCATGTTCAGACTGAAGATTGGGGTCAGTATAACCCTTATTTAGTGAGCCGTATTTTCAAAAATGGTGCTGTAGTAAAGAGTATAAAGACTGGTTATGGAGAAGTTCTTCCCACAGGTAAAACTTCTAGCACAAAATTGATAAAATTGGCGATGAAAGTCCAGCATAATAAAATTCTAGACCTGCTTGTTGATGGTAAGTTGTTGTAAAATATATGAATGATTACATTTTCACATGTTTATAAAACTTATCCGGGTCCGAATCACGCACTAGTTGATATTAACTTAAATATAAATAGGGGAGAGTTTATTTTTTTAACTGGCCCTAGTGGTGCAGGTAAAACGACATTCTTTAAACTACTATCTGGTTTTGATAAACCCACAAGCGGTCAAGTAGAAGTATTGGGTGATAACGTTAGTAAATTAACATCTAGCGCAATACCAAATTTCAGAAAAAAAATTGGAGTGATTTATCAAGATTTCAAATTAATTGATGACAAAACTGTTTTTGAAAATGTGTCATTACCTTTAAAGGTGCAAGGGGCAAAAGATAAATACATTACAGAAAGAGTAATGGATGTGTTAGATCAAGTATCACTGACACATAAAAGTAAAGCACATCCAATGCAATTATCAGGTGGTGAGCAACAGCGTGTTGCTATTGCAAGAGCATTAATACACCATCCGAGTCTTCTAATAGCAGATGAGCCAACAGGGAACTTAGATCCAGCTCTGGCGGAAGAAATTATGACACTTCTTGAGAAAGTTAATGCTCAGGGCACTACTGTGTTTGTGGCCACTCATGATTTAGAAATGGTAAAAAGAAAAAATAAAAAACAAGTTGAAATTAAAAAAGGTATAATTAATGAAATACTTTAAACTCTTTATTGAACAACTGAAATATAGTTGGGTAAAAAAATTTAGTTTGCAGGTTACTACATTACTAGTGTTAATGGGTTCGTTTTTGGCAGTGAGTTTAACACTATTATTTTTAACTAATTTTAATACAACAGTTAACTCATTTGGTGAGAAGTTTGAAGTTAGTGTTTACTTAACAGATCAAAACATTGAAGAGAATAAAAGTAAAATAAGTAAAATAATAAATGATTCAGGTTTATTTAAAGATGTGAGTTTTGTTCATAAAGACCAAGCATTGCAAAATTTTAAATTAAAAATGAAAAAAAATATGCCTAGTTTTGTACTTGAAGAAAAAAGCATTAATCCATTGCCATCCAGTTATGCCCTTAAAATCAAAAAAGATTTTAATTCAAAAGCAGGGTTTACTAAAATAAGTGAATTTGCTGATAAGTTAATGGGTGAAGAGGGTGTTGATGAAGTTGCTTATGGTCAGGTTTGGGCATCAAAATACACTTCATTTTTAAAAACCTATAAACTGTTAAGTGTTGGAATTGTACTGTTTTTAATCTTAAGTATTATTTTAATTATTGGTAACTCTATTAAAAGTTCAATCTCTCAAAGAAGAAAAGAAATTGAAGTTTTAGAACTAGTAGGAGCGTCTAGATCTTATATACGTATGCCGTTTATTATGGAAGGTGCCTTTATGGGATTTTTAGGTGCTGGGCTATCAATTCTAGTTACTTACCTTGCATACTCTTGGATTGTTAATGTTGCTGAAAGCAATATGGGAGTTTTATTGAATGGAATGAGCTTACATTTCTTAAGTATTACCTTGTGTGTAGCGATATGTTTTTTAGGAATTGTTGTGGGGTCTGTGGGCGCAGCAGTGTGTATTAATAGAATGAACAGTGGCTGGGCTGCAACTAATGAATAAATTTTTCCTATTATTATTTTTAAGCCTCTCTTTGGTTAGTCATGGACTTTTGGCAGAAAGAGTAACAAGCGTCGAAAAAGTAAATAAAGTAGAGAAAATTAAGCAAAAGTATATAATTACAAAAAATAAAATTTCAAATAGTGAAACATTTACGAGGCGTGTGAGCGCGACATTATCAAAAATTAATCAGCAAATGCGTAAGATTAGAAGAAAGAAAAATAAATTAAACTCACAATCTCAAGGAATAAAAATAAAAATTGATGAACTCAATTCTAAGATAACTAACCTAGAAAACAACATAAAAGATAGAAAGTCTCACATATCAAAGCAGTTGAGAGCTTTATATAAAATGTCCAATTTAAATCAAATGATGTATATTTTAAATGCGAAATCTATACATGAATTTGAGCAAAATACGAAATTTTTAAAGATGTACTCAGAGTCTGATTATGATCTAATTATTGAATACTCTCAAAATATAGCAGAATTAAAAGAGTCAAAAATTAAATTGAGTGAAAATGTAAAAAAATTAAAAATCACTTCTAATGCTCTCAATGTACAAAATAAAAATTTAAACAAAAAAATCAAGTCAAAAAGAGTATTGTTAAGTCATTTGAAAAAACAGAGGATTAAGTATTTTGATCAATTATCTAAAATTAAAAATAATAAAGAAAAGCTAGCTATAAATGACAAGATTAATGATTTAAATGATATTTTTGGAACAGACTTTTTTGATAAAAGAGGGACGCTCTCAATGCCAGTGAGTGGCTCTAGGCTAGAGAAGTTTGGTGTAAACATAGATCATAAATATAAAAATAAAATAAAAAACAATGGAATTTTTATTGAGTCACAAAAAAATAAGCCCGTTAGAAGTGTTCATCCTGGTGAAGTAAGCTATGTTGGAGAAATTAGGGGCTTAGGGAAAATAGTAATCATCGAGCATGGAGATCACTATTATACGGTTTATGGTAATAATCATAAAGTTTTTGTTAGTGAAGGTGATAAGGTTACATTAAATCAAAAAATTGGAAGCACCGGTTATTCACCATACCATAATGTGTTTGGCTCATATTTTGAAATTAGATATTTTACAGAACCTGTTGATCCATCAAAATGGCTAGCAAGCTCTGGTACGAATTATTCGCAGTTATAGGAGATTTTGTGAAGAATAAACAAAGTAGTAAAAAAAAGACAGTTAAGTTCACGATGGTTACATCAATAGTATTGATGTTCGCTGTTATGTTGAGTTTTTTAAGTTTTTCAACTTATGCAAAAGATAGGTACATGAATCTCCAGTTATTTACGAGAGTTTTAAATTTAGCTCAAAAATACTATGTTGAAAAAGTAGATTATAAGAACCTTATTTATGGTGGGTTAAAAGGGATGTTGTCAGTTCTTGATCCACATACAAACTTTCTGCCGCCTGATGTTTTTAAAGAATTTGAAAATGAAACAAGTGGTGAATTTGGGGGTATTGGAATTGAAATAACGGTTAAAAATAGTGTTTTAACTATTATATCTCCCATTGAAGATACTCCAGCTTGGAAGGCTGGAATTAAAGCCGGCGACAAAGTAGTATCTATTAATGGTGAGTCTACAAAAGGATTTACGCTAGTTGAGGCTGCCCAGAGAATGAAGGGTAAAAATGGAACAGTCATTGGCCTTGGAATTATACGTGAAGGCTTGGAAGAGCCAAAAATAATAAATGTTAAGCGTGGTGTAATTAAAATTAAGTCTGTAAAATACACTAATTTGGCCGATGGATATGGTTATTTCAAAGTCACCAGTTTCATTGAAAACACTGTAAGAGATTTAAAAAAATATATAAAGAAGCATGAGAAAAAACATGGTCTTAAAGGTGTAATTATTGACCTTAGAAAAAACCCAGGGGGCTTGCTGGATCAGGCCGTAAAAATGAGTGATCTATTTTTAGATAAGGGTGATATTGTCAGTATCATTGGAAGAGATAAGTCTAAAAAAGAAGTTAAAAGAGCAACCAAAATGAATACTTATTTAAATACACCGGTCATTGTTTTAATTGATGAATACTCAGCAAGTGCTAGTGAGATTGTGGCTGCAGCACTTAAAGAAAATAAAAGAGCTGTTGTAATGGGGCAAAAGAGTTTTGGTAAGGGCTCAGTTCAGTCTGTAATCAAGCTTGGCGATGGATCTGGCTTGAAGTTAACCGTTGCTAGATATTATACGCCAAAAGGTAAGTCTATTCAGTCCGTAGGTGTTGAGCCAGATGTATATATAGAAGATGTTAAAGCTGAGGCGTTTAAGAAAGCCATAATTAAAAAAAGAGTGAGAAAAGAGAAAGATATTAAGGGTCATCTTGTTGGTGAAGATGAAAAGAAAAGTAAAGTTCCTTGGTGGAAAAAAGCAAATAAGATTGTAATGTCCAGAGGTGAAAAGCTAATAGATAGTGATTACCAAGTATCACAAGCCTATAATTACCTTAAGGCATGGAAAGTAATCAATAAAATGAATCAGTAATTATCAAAAGATAAATTAAAAAAGGGCTAGAAATAGCCCTTTTTTTTACTTAATTCTTTGAATTAATAAAAATGCATGGGGTTTTTTTACGTATTTCCCATTAATATATTTTAAGCGTTTAATTTTTCTCTGGGGATCTGTTGGCAAGTTAGGAGAAGTATAGTCAAGGCCACTATCAGTGCCAGCGTCGATAGCATATAATGGAGCATAAGCTCTTTTAATAAAGCGACCATTGCGCAATAACTTTAAGCTATTAATACCAACAACCCAATCAGGAGAAGGTGCAATCATTGTTATAACTGATAAGTAATGAGCCTCACCTTTAACAGTGATAGTTTGACTAACTGCTACATCTCCATCAACAGGGCCCGAATTTGCGTATTCTAAAACTGTGTTTACCATCTGTGCGGCGTCTAGCTCTCTTGTGAGCTGTGTAGGACTTCCTGTTTCAGCAACGTCTTTCACTCCTGGTGTAGCAAGACTGCCTTTTGGAAAGAGTGAATAGTCCTTAGTATGTGTTACAATATTTACAGGCGAAAAATGTGGATTTTTTGGAAAATTATCCCCTTTAAATATATCTTTGCTAAAATTACCAATAAATTTAACTTGATAAGTGGCTTCAAGCCCCATTGCCATTGATGGCAAAAAGATTAAAAGCAATAATAATTTTTTCATAGAGACCCCTTCTAGTGTAGCCAAATCAATTTTTGGCCTAGCATAGATATGATAGCTTCTATTAAAAAAATCAATTTTTAAAAAATAAACGCAGAGTTTAGAAATTCTAAAATGTAAAGTAATTTATTAAAATTATCTGAATTATTAATGTGTAAAGTAACTTGCGATATTAATGTTTTAGGTTTTAGAATACAGGTAACAAAATGGAGTATTGATGAAATTTATATTTTTAATATTAACCTTTTTTAGCTTTTCATATTCATTTGCTTGTCCAGCATTTTCATTTACAAAATTAGTTTGCCAAAACGAACTAAGTGGTCAAATTAGCGATATGAAAAGGTTTGAGTTAGTTGATAGGCCCGATTATCAGGTATTAGTTTCAGAAGTAGGCTCGCGTTTGAGAACCCTTGTTCTTCCTTACGAATCTCAAAGCCGTAATGGCGTGTTTGCAGAATTATATTGTGACGGTGAATCAGTTAGGCTTGATCAATATTTTGGAATTGTAAAAGCAAGTTCATTTTTTAATGTAAACTTTGAAGATAAAACTGTTACACAAAAAGGTCAAATTCTCAGAGTCAAAGACAATATTGGTATAAAGATAAAAATAAATATTATATGTAAAGAAATATAAAATTTAG
>CALLBC010000220.1 GCA_938001965.1 uncultured Bdellovibrionales bacterium
CTCAGAGATCAACTCAGGTCTGCAAGGCATCGAAGATAAAGTCGCAGATATCATGTCAGATCTTAATCAAAGTATCGCTGAGAGTAAGGCTCTCTATGATGATAAGATTGGCAATTTTTAGGCATAGTAGTAGCATGGATATGGCAAGTCTACCCTTTCGGAAATACCTAGGTATATAGAGACTAATAAATCAGTGTACACATCTTCGAAGGGATTAAACAAAGATGAATAGAAAATTGTGATGATGGAGACGCTAAACATGGTCAATGAGTAGTATTAAGCCGAAGGATGATAAGGTTGAAAGGACTGATTTTAAAGGGTTGTTTGTATAGTGTAGCTTAGAATGACACATTCAGGTGATAGTCAATTATTACAATATCCGAATTTAAATTATTACTGATTTTTAACGATATAGGATTTTAAACAATTTCATAATTAAATTAGACCTAGATCCAATATGGCACGTCTACGTTAAATTTCTTAGTTACATTATTTGCGTCTTTTGGCTTTATTTACCCCAATTCAATAGCTTCTTTAATCAGAATACGATTACAACAGCCCACTCAAGCAAATCTTCAACAACAAAAGAAGGATCTAGTCTAAAGGTGGTAAGGCTACTCTGTCGAGATGGCGAAGGATATCAAGCCCAAGCAAACAGTGTACACACCACCAAAGGGATTAAGCAAAGATGAATGGAGGGATGCAATGATAGAGACTAAGAAGGGTTACACCTGGTCAATGAGTAGTATCGAGCCGAAGGATGATGAGGCTAAAGGGGTGGATTATGAGGGGTTTTATTTTATAGTCTTTCAAAGAGCTTATGAAAACATGAGTCTTCCTTGGAGATGAAGACATCTTTGGAATCAAAGCCATCAAACTGGTCAATAGTGATATCAATAATAACATCATGAAATTCAATCCAACTATGTGACTGACCCTCATGCCACATATTAGAAATGAGCTTTACTGATGTAAATCCTTCTCTCTTTAGAATAGTGTAAAGTCTTTCAGATGCATTACCGCAACATCCAATTGGGAAGTCTTCGCTACCAATAAAGGAAATCTTACCACTTATGATGTCGTTTCTGAACTCATAAACTAAGTACTCTAGTTTTTCCAAAGTACTACTGCTAAATGACTTCATGTGGATTTGCGGCTCCCAATGATTATTTAGAAAATTGTAGTATACTGAGCAATGACTTAGGCAGGGGAAGCCTTTCATTAAATCGATTGAAAATAAATTACTTGTCCAAACTTTTGATCAATAGCTCTACTTCTTCCTTGATGTCAGCCTTCTTTTCATCTGTTAGAGATAGTTTGTCTACTTTACTATTCCAAGCAGTTCTAATTTCATCCTTTTGTCCTTCTGTTAGCTTAGAAGCTCCCTGACTCTTATTTTGTCCCCTATAGGACTCAATCATGTTCCAAACTAATTTAACAGCATTCAAAATAGTTGGCCAATCAAAATCAGCTAGACTTTGAAAAAAAGAATCCCCAACCACTGTAGAACTTTCTCCACTTTCAAAATCGTCAGGATACTCTTTCCCATTTTCTGAAATAGAGACATATTCCTTCTCTGAAAGTTGTCTTTTAACAATATTTTCAGCAAGAACCAAATAAACAGACTTTCTATTTAACATAAAATTTAAATATTTTGAATTTACTTTATATTCTTTAAATAAATTTTGAAACCTTCTAATGTCAGAAGCTACAATATGTTCGAATAAATGTGTACACTCTTGAAGAACGTTGGTTTCAATAAAATTCAACCCAAGCATATTTAAAGACAAGTCAGTAGCGTCAAATAGGTGCTCATAAATTATTTCAAAATTAGCAAATGTTCTCAATACCCAAATATACTTTGGGAGGGATTTCTGCAACACCACAATTTTCTTATCTAAAGATATATCCGTCCTGTCTGATAACTCTTTTTTATAATCATTTGAATTTTGAAGGTAATAGTCAATTAATACGTCTCGTTTTGTCACACTTTCAAAAGTTTCCGCAACATGCCTAAATACTCCTACAACTCTTCTAAAGTCCTTGTAGTCGACTCTTACTTTGTGATATATCGGAACTATTAGACTAACGACTCTAGTTTGCTCATTTTCTTTATCCCCAGTAAACTTCGGATCTGTCCAAATTGTACTAATTTCAATCTTCTGGGCCTTACTATTAATTTTATTTATGTTTATCCTAGTGTAAGGACCCCATTGATCATCATGGGCATAAATTGTCTCAATGAATTGATATCCGTATTCAATTATTTCTTTTCCACTTGGGTCTTTTTTAAGACTAGTAGCAGTAGTTTTACCTATAGATTTCTTAAAGCCATTGATAGCCATTGAATGAAGAGCCTTGGCATCTTTGTATGGTTTTACTACTGCTATCATTGGAAGTCCTAGGAGAGCATAACAGTTTATTATATTTCTAAGAAAATCAGAATCAATTATTTTAGACGTTTTACTAATTCCTTCATTAAACTCGCCTAAGTTTAAGGTAGCTTTATCACCATCCACTTTAAAGCTAAAAGATTCACTTGCATGACTTTCACCTTTATAGACTATAGCCTCTACTCCAGATTTATGCAAAACATTACAAATTTGGCCAATTTCAAGCCCCTTATTAGGAATAATTCTTGTCCCCGTACTTGTTTGAAGCCCAGCCTCTCTAGTTATTTTATGCGGCGCCTTTAAGCGTGTTCCATGAAGCACATGGGACTTGCTTAATATTGACCATATTGAAGTTGTAGCACATGCACTTATTACTGTATCTTGCTCTTGAAATGCTAATGAATAAAAAGAGTGTTTAAAACCAAGTAAGTTCACTTGATACTTTCTATTACCCCAAAATAATCTGAAGTTATCATCTTGATAATTCTTAAGTAAGGTAAACCCAATTACAGCAGGCGAGACAGGTCTAACAACTGCGAAACCAAGATATCCGGTGCTCAATGCATTTTCTAACTTACCATAACTATCTATGGTGAGCCCTCCCTCTTCAAACTTAAAGCTAAAAAAGTGTATTCTTTTACATTTTTTTGGATAATTAATAAAGCAAGAAGAATAATAATGCTGATAATTATCTAAATAATCTTTACTGACATAACTATCTTCAACACATATTGACTTACAAGATTTCTCTTCTAAATACTTGTCTAGGTAAATAAAAGAATTTTTCTCTTGCAATTCAGCACCAGAAACACTTTCGTTGGAGCATACCTTCCCCAGGTTAGATATACTATATTCATGAAAATTCATTTAGTCCTCTCTTGAAACAATTATCTATACTCTATCACCATCTTTAGAGTTTCACTATCAGCAGAAGATTGCGACTCAGCTTGAATTATTTCTTCATTCTCTTCTTTGAATACCTTGTTGTGGAGTTTGTCATTTGATTCGGGATAATAGGGATTGGTTCCAAATCCAATTGACTTAGTTAGAGTATTGATGTTATCCTTTGGCATTTGTATATGTATTTCTTAGATAACTGCAAAATTGAAGCCAATTCGCAGTAGACTAATTGTTAAACGCTTGAAAGTGTAAAAAGATTCTACGGAATAGATCTATAGTAAGTATCTATTAGAAATCTCAGGGGAGTGTGACATGTTATAGGTTGATTAAATTTATAAATAAAAATTATAATATGTATGGTATTGCACAAAATAAATCTATTTCTAAATATTATGATATTAACTTAATTGAATTTACTCGGCACATAAATGTACAAAAAACATTATAAGTCAATCGTTTACACATATATTTTATTTAATTTAATTTAACAATTAATTTAATATGTATTTGGCATAACTCAATATTGCAATACTCGAAAAACGACGCCCAATTCGACGCCCATACAAAAGACCCCTACTGACAATCAGTCAATTAGGGGTCTTTAAGTAGCGTGAGGCGGGCTTGAACCGCCGACCTCCAGATTATGAATCTGGCGCTCTAACCAGCTGAGCTACCACGCCATATATCAATAGAAATAAGAAATTTGCTACTGGGCTGCAAATATAGCTTGTGATTTTAGTATTTTACTTCTTTTAATCACAATTTTGTTTTCATTACGCATTAATTTAAAGAGATATGATATTCCCCATCGGAGATACTCAAGTCATCGGAGGCTATAAGCCAGTGATTAGCTATACATTCATTGCCATGAATCTGGCTATGTGGTTTCTTCAGCTCTCTACTCCTGGCAACCTTATCTGCGA